>CAJXSA010000094.1 GCA_913060595.1 uncultured Ignavibacteria bacterium | reverse complement strand
GCAACAATGGCGGGAGGGAAGCCGACGTTCTGGCTGACGGCGGCGATCAGTATGGCCATGGGACCGAACGCGAACCACACCGAAACTTCCCCCCAGCCGCGGTAGGCGAGTTTGACCGGGGCGGCGGTGTAGTACTTGCTGAAAAACGCGGACAGAGCATACAGCGCAACCACATGAATGCGGAGGGCGGGATCGACACGGAAGAACAGAACGGCCGCAGCGGCGAGTGCGGCGATGAGTGCGATGCGCGCGATGCGGTACATCGACGGCAGCAGGTCGGGGCGGTCGAGCAGCACGCCCGACCCTCCGCTGAACTCGTTGCGATGGACATTGATGCGGTCGGTGCCCTGCAGCGTGTCAAAAATGTCATTGTACACGTTGGTCGCGATATGCAGTGCTGTCCCCATGGCGATGACGGCGATGAAATTCAGCGTGTCGAAGCTGTCGCCGACGAGTACTGCCAGCAGAGATCCCGCGAGCAGAGGACTCAGAATGGATGAGAGAAAGGGGAGGCGGGTCATTTTCGCGAAGCCGGGGTGCGGAGCGGGCATGTCAGTCCTTTCTGCGGTGATCGATTGTCTGTTCAGGGGCCTGCCGGTGCATGGCCAGAAGGCGCTGCATGTCGCCGGCCACTTCAAAACCGGCATGTCGACCGCTTTCACGCATGAGTATGCTGCGATGACTCGCATGCTGTTCTGAAAGTGTGACATGCATCGTGGATGCCATGGATTCCGAAATCTCATGCGTCATTCCGTTCAGTGTGGGGGCGCGCAGGATACCGCCCGGCGCGCGCACCGCGCTGACCTCGAGTGTCCGGTTTTTCTGCCGCAGCACGCAGTGTGCGCCCTGATCATCGACCTCGAATTCCTCGAGCAGGGCGCCGGTATACGTGGTGAAACGGTACAGTGTGCCGCGGTGCAGCAGGCCGAAAATGTATCCAGGGAAGGGACGGCGTATCCAGGGGATGATTGCGACCGAACCGGTCAGGCTGCTGCCCGCCGTGGCGAAATGGTTGCTCTGGCACCAGATCCACGCTTCGGGGAAGGAACGCCCCCAGTCTTTTTCCGTATATCCTTTTCCACCCGTGAAATCGATCGATTCCCCGTTCAGGATCAGCGTCCCCTCGATGCCGTGATCGAGACTGACGATGCCGTGATAGCACTCCATGAACGGCACCCAGGAATACCATCCCATGATGCCCGGTGAGAGCAGCGTGCGCGGCCAGGGAGAAAGACCGGAAAAACGCAGCGTGCCCGTGAGCGAGCATGATGCGTCGCGGATATCGAGCGTGAGGGTGTGCGCGGCGAAACGGCTGTCAGCAACGGTGATGTCGAACACCTTTTCATCGCCGGCAAAGGCCGCGCGAGGGTAGGGCACGTAGTGCGTTTCGTTTTGTCGTCCGTCGAACACCTGGATGAAGGCATGCCCCCCGTCTCCGTCGGGATCCAGGTAGACGCCCGGGATGACAGCGATGGCCCGCCTGCCGTCGCGGTCGACCAACTTGAAATACCACCCTTCGAAGTACTGCCCACGGCGTCCGGCTCCCTGGTAGCAGGAGGGATTCAGCTTTCTCAGGAATGATGCGATCATCGGTATTCCTTCCTCTGCACACATGTGCTGTGTTGTCGTGGACGGGCTATGGGCATGATACTGACCTGTGGGAGAATACGCAACGGACACGCGGAGGAAATGACAGAAGCATGACACGGACGTGACACGGGACCGCCGGGGAAGCGCGAAGTTGCGGGTGAATGCAGTGCCGTCCAGCGACGACGGCAGATTCAGTCACCACGAACGGAGTGTGAATCATGTATGCCTGGCGCGTTCTCACCGCTCATCCCGTACGCCTGCTGCTGACCCTTTCGGGCATCGCGCTCTGCGTGGTGCTGATACTTTTCATCCTGGGCATATATCACGGCATAAAGGTCGGTTCCCTCGAATACATCCGTCAGACCGAGGGTGATATCTGGGTATTGCAGGCGAACACCACGAATATCATGCGCGGGACCTCCATTCTGCTGGAGGGGTACCGGGAGGAAATCTGCGATGACGCCCGTATCGATTCTGCCGCATCCGTGCTCATGTTCCTTACCACCATTGACTGCGCGGAGAGCAGCGCCTCGGTGCTGCTGACCGGATACCGACCCGGTGCGCTCGGGGCGCCCCCGCGCATCGTGGAAGGGCGGGAACTGCGTGCGGACGATGAAATCGTGCTCGACGAGGCCTTCGCGGTGAAACATGACGTCGGGGTCGGCGCGCGCGTGGGGATACGCGGCGATTCCCTGACGGTCGTCGGCCTGTCCTCCGGTACCAACCTCTCCGTCATGCAGTATGCATTCGTGACACTGGCGTACGAACAGTCGCTGGTGGACTTTCCCGGCCTCGCGAGCTTGTTCGTGCTGCAGGTACGGAACCGGAGGGACATCGCCGGGGTGATGCGCAACATCGACGCGCGTTTTCCGGGACAGTTCGCCGTCTATACGAAGCAGGAATTTCTTGACAACAATCTGCGCGAGGTCGACGCGGGGGTTCTTCCGCTGTTCTACGCGATCGCGCTCATCGGGGCGGTCGTGCTCGCCATCATACTGAGCCTCATCCTTTCGGTAAGCATACTCGAGCGCCGCAGCGATTTCGCCGTGATGAAAATCATCGGCTCCCCGGTGCGTTATCTGCGGCGCGTCGTCGTCGGACAGTCCCTTCTCATCGGGGGCGCGGCGGAAGCCCTCGGACTGCTTCTGCTCTACCCCGTGCTCGCCGGCATTCAAATGGTGACCCCGGAAGTCGCCGCAACAATAACCACCATGCATGTGATCGGCATCACCCTGGCCGTGCTGGGTATCAGCGCGGCGAGCGGACTGCTCGCCAGCAGGCGGGTGCGGCAGATCGCACCTTCGGAGGTGTTCTCATGACACGCAGCAGCAAACGCATCACCGCCATACGCCTGCGCGGCGTATCCAAACGATATGAATCCAACGGACGGGCGTACCCGGCACTGACCGATGTCGATTTCGAGGCCTACCGTGGAAACCTGCATCTGCTGCTCGGACCGAGCGGCAGCGGCAAGACCACGCTTCTGACTGTGGCGGCCGGTTTCGTGGCGCCCACCGCGGGATCGGTGGAGATCTTCGGGGAAGCCCTCTACGGCCGAGATCCGGGCGAACTGCAGCTGCTCCGGGCCGCGACGATCGGTTTCATATTCCAGTCCTTCTTGCTCATCGACGGTCTCAGCGTCGCGGAAAACGTCGCACTGCAGCTGCGCTTCGCCGGCGTGACCAACGGTGCGGCGCGTCGCCGCACGCGGGAAGCGCTCGAGCGGGTGGGCATTGACGGGCTGGCGGAAAAGCGTCCCGCGGAACTCAGCCACGGCGAACGGCAGCGCATCGCCATTGCGCGTGCGCTGGCCATCGACGCCGATGTGCTGATCGCCGATGAACCGACCGCGAGCCTCGATGCGGAACAGGGTGAAAGCATCATCCGTTTTCTTCACACCTGTGCCACCGACCTCTACAAATGCGTCATCGTGGCGAGCCACGACCTGCGGCTGCGGCCGTACGCGGATGAGGTCGTCACGATGGTCGGCGGTCGAATCGCCGGACGTGTGCATCCGCAGGAGGAACGGCAGCATTCCGGCATCGTGCACGCCGCCGTGGCCTGAGCATGTCCACGTGTCATATGCAACTTTCGTATCTTCTTCTCGAATACATCATGGTACTGTTTTTACATGACCAGGAGAAGACATGGCGCAGGGCGTATACAGAGCAACGAAATTCGGGACGATACGGACCTTCCTCAAGGTGGGATCCTGCTCGGAGACGGCGTGCAGCGTCCTCGACCGGCACTTCGGTACGCCCATGGAGGCGGAAGAGAAGGCGACCATGCCGCTCGCCGGCGGCATCATTCAGTACGGATACCAGTGTGGACTGCTCTGGGGCGCTGTGCTCGCTGCCGGCGCGGAATCCTACCGACGCTACGGCGCGACGACGCGGGCAGAAGCGATGGCGGTGCGCGCCGCGCAGCATCTCGTCGCCCTGATGCAGGACCGTTACGGAGAGTTCAACTGCTACGAGCTGACGAAGACCGACTGGCGCAGCAGGAGTTCGACGCTGCGAAACTTCATGACGGGCGGACCCTTCCGCTGTTTCTCCATGGCGGCAAAATACGCCACGGCCGCGGTCGATACGGTGGAAACAGCACTCGACGATGACGGCGAACATCTTGAGGTCGAAGCCGTCAGCTGCGCCTCCGCGCTGGCACGTCGTATGGGTCTGTCTGACATGCACGTGGTGATGGCGGCGGGACTGGCCGGCGGCATCGGCTTCAGCGGGGGCGGCTGCGGCGCGCTCGGCGCGGCGGTGTGGATCATGGCGATGAAAACCGCTGCGGAAAACGGCGGCAAGGTCGATTACAAGGATGCTCGCGTCGCCGGGCTGATCGATCGCTTCATGGAACATACCGAGGGCAGCATCGAGTGCGAGGAAATCGTCGGTCGGCGTTTTGCCGGCGTGGTCGACCACGCGGCGTTCCTCGGAGAAGGGGGATGTGCCGGTGTGCTCGCGATGCTCGCTGATAGCGCGCAGCCAGCGCCGGTGTCAGCGGGCTGAGCGTCGACGCTCAGGGTCCGACAACAGTGTGTTATTTCTCCTGCACGGGTGTAAATACTTCTTCCAGGGTTTTTTCCAGGCAGCGTGCGATATCGAATGCCAGGGACAGGGAGGGGACGTAGCGCTCCTGTTCCAGCATGATGACGGTCTGACGCGTGCATCCCGCGCAGCGGGCCAGATCCGTCTGTGTCATTCCGCGTTGTTCCCGCAGCCGTCGGACGTGGTTACGAATGCGCGCTTTAGGCATCGGGAACACCGCGCAGGTCCAGCAGAAGTCCTGTCACTGCATGTACGAGGGAAAGCACTGCCACCGTGCCGTAGGCGAGTAGCCAGAGCCATCCCGCCGGCACGCCGCCGGCATCGCGATACACGTCGTAGAGCAGGAGCGCCGCCAGAAAGACGATCATTCCCACGGCAAGGAGCGTGATCTGCGACGCGTGGCGCGCGACGACATCGTCGCGCTCATCCATCTCGCCGCGCTCCTTCCCCCGCTTCGTCCTCCAGCCCAGCCACGCGTTGACCAGGAAGCCAGGCAGGACGAGTACTGCGGAAATCAGCCGCCAGGACGCATACTCCGCTTCGACGAAGCGCTCCGGACCGGGAAGCAGGACTGACAGCAGCAGTCCGATGAGCACGACTGCCCAGATTGCGGCCGTGATGATGGCATTTTTTCTCGCGTATGACATGTTTTTCCTCTTGCAGGGTTTGTAAGAAATAATTTACATCCCGTGAATGAGAATGTCAAGTATTTCTTACAGCCTTTCAGGAAATGAGTGCGCGGCGGCGCACCGCACTTGCATTTGCGTGTTGCATTCCCTAAAATAAGATAGTCGATATCCTAATTCTATCTGAGATGCGGATGTGCCGTCCGCATGCGAACGCGACCGGAAAGGAGCAAGCCATGTCCCGGTATCTCGCTGTCTGCTGTATTTTCGCCTTCATTTTTCTCTGTCCCCGAGGTGCCGGTGCCCAGATAGGCACACCAAAGACGTTTGACTCCTTCGTGTTTTCCATGACATCGGAAATCACCATGAAGGACGGAGATGACCTCACCAGAGCCAGTGTGCGGCTGCCGGATATCAAGCTCACGTATGATGAAGACGAGGAGGCCTACCTCGGTGCGGGAGACCTTGTTCATACCGGTTTCAGCATGTCGATGGGGGAAGGCTGCTGGATCAAGCAGCCGATATTCCGCAGCGACCGCTTCTTCATTCGCCTGGAGGTGGACGAATACTTCGATGCGGCGCCCGACGTGCGTCTGTTCATCCGCATGCGCGGGACCACGGCGTTCACCATGCCCGGGGAAGGGGCGATCATCTCATGCCTTACGGGCAGCGACACCACGACATTCACCATGCCGGCGTCCCCGATATGGGCGGCGGGATGGTTCATCATTCGCGACGACCTCGGTGAGCAGCCCGCGGCGCCGCATGGCTGGCCCATTCACGACGTGCTCGTGGAAGGATGGGATATTACGGGGTTCGTGGACGAGGAATTTCGCATTTACAAGGAAGTGGATCACACCTACACCGAGCCGGACGGCGAACAGTTCCGTGAAGTTGCGACGTATGAACTCGAACCCTGCCTGCGCTATGAGACGAGTTTCGAAATGGGTGTCGACAGCTACACCTTCGCCAACCAGGAGGAAGTCGTCTGGCCGGAATCCTACTGGTCACAGTTCGACTACAGTGTCGAGGGCGATGCGTTTCTCTCCGTGACCGGGAATCCACCCGCGCGGTATTTCCCGGACTGGTACGCCTATTCGCGCGCATTCGGAGAGCAGCAGACCTATCACAGCGTGTTTCCAAAGGTGCAGCGCCCACTGGCGATGCTGCGCTGGAAAATGTTCAGCAGGGAGTTTTGGGGCTCATGCTACGGTTTCGTGTACTCGAGCCTGCTGCATCATCGCGGTCTCCGCAGCGCCCTGCCGCAGCCGCTCGGTCCGCTGACGCCCGAGGATATCGTGCTGGAGGAACTGCATGAAAAGCACTGCTACCAGCTCGGCAGGGAGGCGATTCTCGCGTCCTTTCAGAACAGGAGCATGCGGCCGAAGAAAATGATCGAGACTTTCGTGAAGGACTTCAAGGAGGACGACAAGGCCAGGCGCGGACTCGGCATCCTCCTCCCGGGGTACGGTCATTCCGTGCTGCCGCTTCGCATCACCCGCTGCATCGACCGTGACGCGGAAGAGGTGCTGACAGACGTTGAAATCTGGGATAACGACGATCCCAGCGCGTCGCGGACGTTCACCGTGAGTGAGACGCGCAATCTCATCCTCGGCGACAACGGCAATCTCAGCGGCGGATTCTTTGCGGATGCGCATGCGGACATTTTTCAGCCCGCATACCCGACGATGTTCAAAAGCGCCGGCAGCGGAAATCGCCCTGCCATGCTCAGCGCTGCATGGACAGAAGTCCTGTTCAAGGGGATTGGCAGCGCGACGATGTCCATCGCCGGACGACAGCCGGTTGATCTGAGCGTGCCGGATCTCACGGCGGCGGAGGATATGTTCCCCATCACCATCCTGACCGGCACGATACCGTTCGTCCCCGGGTACAGTGTGTCTTCGGAAATCGCCGGGGAGGTGCGCGTGGATGCCGTCGCGGGAACGGGACGCGACATGCTCAGCAGTCTCAGCGCTCTCGGGGGACTGGATGTCACGTTTGCCGCCGACCCGGGCGATCGTGTCGGCGTTCATTTCGACAACGCGGCACATGGGATAGGGCTGACCGCGGCTGACGGCTTGAAGGACGCTGTGCTGCAGTTCGTTCGCTCCGGTGAGGACGCCGATGTCCTGGCGCGGATCACCCTCTCTTCCTTCGCCGGCAGGGATTCGCTGCACGCGGTGCTGGGAGAAAGCCGTGCGGCCATGATTCTCCGGAATACGGGTGCGGCGAAAACGTATGGCGTTGAGCTGATGCGCTTTGCGGACTCCTTCGAGACCAGCGGCCGTTTCCCTGATCTCGGCATCGCGCAGGGTGAAACGCACACCGTCATGGCCGGCAGCACCGACAGCCTCAGGACCACGCAATTCGCCCTGCACATCGACCGCGGGAGCGACGGCAGCGTGGACGAGATTCGCATTCTGCGCGGATACGGCACGGTGTCGGTGGATATGCCCGCCGTCGTGCACGAGGAGCTTCGTGCCTGGCCGGCACCATGGAACCCTGCGACACAGCCGCTGCAGCTTCGGTATGCGGTTCGCCATGGGACGACGGCGCGTCTGGTGGTATACAATGCACTGCAGCAGGAGGTCGCGGTCGTGCTTCCCACCCGCATGCTGCATGCGGGAAGTACGTACCACGCCACCTGGAATGGCCAGGACCGCACGGGACGCACGGTCCCCGCCGGGTTGTACTTTTACGTCCTCGAAGCGATGGACGGCAGTCGTGCGCTCGGAAAAATTACCGTACTTCGGTAGTGCCCGGTGCTGCTAGCCGATGACGAATTTTACGCCGAGAGCGACGATGCCGAGAACGATGACGGAAACCATGATAATGAGGGGCAGGGGAAAGCCCTGTTCCTGTTGTGCCTGGTCAGACATGGCACTCCTCCATAATTGAAGTGAATAAAAGAATGTCCGGAAGCCGCGTCAGGACAGGGTTGGAGGAGCGCGCGGGGAAGACGGACAGATATCCGGGGGGTGGGGAAGGCTGCTTCGCGTTTCAACGCGGGAATGCCTTCGGGCGGGGGGATCGGCGGCGAGACGGGGGACCGCGTGGTTCCGCTGCTGCCGCACTTTTTCGCCACGAAGCATCGCCGATTCTGCCGACCCTCGCTCGGCGGAGCTTTCCGCTTCCTGCGGCACGCCGCTTTCCGCGAGCAGCATGGTGCTGCCTGCGAGACCGGCGGGCAGACCCGGCTGCGCGATGAAGCACAGCAGGGCCAGGGTGGTCAGAAACAGCGATATGGTCGGCGCGCAGCGCATACGGTAAGTACGGGAATCCGGGCATACGGGGCAATGAAAATCGGTTTCTGGTCCGGTGGTCGCTTTTGACATTCGCGGGAGAAGCGCGTAGCTTGCCGATCATTATCCGTCATGTGGTTACCATTATACATTCAGGAGGAGAAATGAGAAGAATGCAGCTCGTGCTGGCCGCTGTGGCTTTCCTTGCCTGGGGCATCCCGTCACAGACTCTGCAGGCCCAGGATTCCCCCGTGCAGGTCGGCCTGGTGAATGTCATCAGCCAGGGCAATGCCTTTCCCGTCCTCCCGATTGTGAACTGGTCGTTCTCGTTCTGCACGGCAGTCACATTGAGGAGCCACGCGTTATGAATTCAGTCGAAGAAAGTGTTGTGCGGGCGATGGACGGGACGGATACGGCTTTGTTTTCGTTCTTGCCGTACATTCTGCAGGACAGCTGGGAACTGGGAACGGATCCTGCCGTCGTCCTTTCGCTGCTCCGTGAGCACAACGCGCACGACGACACGCTCTCGCTGCTCGACCTCGGCTGCGGAAAGGGGGCCGTGTCGGTGCGGGCGGCCGAGCGTTTCGGGTGTCGCTGCCACGGCATCGATGGCATCCCCGCCTTCATCGCCGATGCGCAGCGATATGCGAGGGAGGCCGGCGTGCAGCATCTTTGCCGCTTCGAGGCCGGGGATATTCGGGAGGCCGTGGCCACCCAGAAAGGATTCGACATCGTCGTGCTGGGGTCGGTCGGTCCCGTTCTCGGGAATTACACGGAGACGCTGACGGCTGTTGCCCGCTGTATGCGACCGAACGGAAAAGTGATACTCGACGACTGGTATCTCGATGATGCAAGTAATTTCTCGCATCCGCAGGTGGTCAAGCGGCACGCGATGCTCGAGCAGATCAAGGCGGCAGGGATGGACGTCATCGTCGAGGAGGTCATGCCAAGGGAGCGCCTCGTCGAAACGGACAATGCGCTTTCCCGTGCGATTGAACGCCGGTGCCATGAGCTGACGGCCATGCATCCGGAGAAGGAAGCGCTCTTTGTGGACTACGTTCGGCGGCAGCGCGAGATGAATCATATGCTGGAGAACGAAGTGACCTGCGCCACGATGCTTCTCCAGCGAAACGAAAGCGGGGATTGATCCGGGGTACGGAAGTACCGGTTTGACCTGTTTTATGCACGACAGCCCCGCAGGAATGCGGGGCTGTCGCGTATGCACGTGGTTTCAGCAGACGGATGTGCGGCCGCCGGGCGGCACATCCGGCATGAAGCCGTACTATTTCAGGTCGAAGCGGTCGAGGTTCATCACCTTGTTCCACGCGGCGATGAAGTCGTTGACGAACTTCTCCTTCGCGTCGTCGCTGGCGTAGACTTCTGCGAGGGCGCGCAGTTCGGAGTTCGAACCGAACACCAGGTCTGCGCGTGTGCCGGTCCAGCGCAGTGAGCCGCTGGCACGGTCGACGCCCTCGTAGATGCCCTCTGTTTTGGAGGGCTTCCACTCGGTGCCCATATCGAGCAGGTTGACAAAGAAGTCGTTGCTCAGCGTTCCGGGGGCGTCGGTCAGCACGCCGTGCTTTGCACCCTCGAAGTTCGCATTCAGTGCGCGCATGCCGCCGACCAGCACAGTCATCTCCGGCGCGGTGAGCGTCAGCAGCTGGGCGCGGTCGAGAAGCATCTCCTCCGCGGGGATTTTCACACCGGAGTGCATGTAGTTGCGGAAGCCGTCGGCCGCGGGCTCGAGGTAGGCGAGCGATTCGACCTCGGTCATCTCCTGCGTGGCGTCCGTGCGTCCGGGCGAGAAGGGAACGGTCACATCGTGGCCCGCCTTCCGTGCGGCATCTTCCACTGCGGCACAGCCGGCGAGGACGATGAGATCTGCAAGAGAGATTTTCTTGTCGGACTGTGCTGCGTTGAACTCTTTCTGAATCTCTTCCAGCGTACCGAGCACCGCCGCGAGTTCCGCAGGCTGGTTGACAGCCCAGTCCTTCATCGGGGCGAGGCGGATGCGTGCGCCATTGGCGCCGCCGCGCATGTCGGAGCCGCGGAAGGTCGAGGCCGACGCCCAGGCGGTACGTACCAGCGAGGCCGCTTCGACGCCGCTCGCGAGAACTTTCTTTTTCAGTTCCGCAACGTCGCTGTCGTCGACGAGGGCGTGGTCGACGGCGGGAACGGGATCCTGCCAGATCAGCTCTTCTTCCGGAACTTCCGGGCCGAGGTAGCGCGAACGCGGACCCATGTCGCGGTGAGTCAGTTTGAACCATGCGCGGGCATAGGCGTCAGCGAACTCGTCAGGATTCTCGTGGAAGCGGCGAGCGATCGGTTCGTATTTCGGGTCGAAGCGCAGGGAAAGGTCCGCCGTCGTCATCATCGGGCGGTGCTTTTTCGAGGGATCGTGGGCGTCGACGATCATGTCCTCCTCGTCGACGTCCTTTGCCAGCCACTGCCAGGCGCCGGCGGGACTTTTCACAAGCTCCCACTCGTACTTGAAGAGCACCTTGAAGTATCCCATATCCCATGTCGTCGGATTCGGCTTCCATGCGCCTTCGATGCCGCTTGTGGTGACGTCGCCGCCCTTGCCGCTGCCGTGGGCGTTCTTCCATCCCAGGCCCATCTCTTCGATCGAGGCACCTTCCGGTTCGGGGCCGACCAGCGCAGGATCGCCCGCGCCATGGGCTTTGCCGAAGGTATGGCCGCCTGCCACGAGCGCGACGGTTTCCTCGTCGTTCATGGCCATGCGGGCGAAGGTTTCGCGCACGTCGTGGCCGGAGGCGACGGGATCGGGATTGCCGTCAGGCCCCTCGGGGTTCACGTAAATAAGTCCCATCTGCACGGCGGCGAGAGGATTCTCGAGGTCGCGCTCACCGGA
>CAJXSA010000093.1 GCA_913060595.1 uncultured Ignavibacteria bacterium | reverse complement strand
GTCTCTGACGACGAGCCCTCCGCGTCCGCGCCGGCATGAGCGCCCGGAGTATCGCTTGCCCCGTTTGCGGCGCGACGGGCATCCGCCTGCGGCGAAAGCGGAACGGCGATGGGCAGCCGCACCGTGAAGGTGGTGCCCAGGCCCTTGCGGCTCTTGACCGCGATCACGCCGCGGTTGACGTCGACGTAGCGCTTCGTGAGTGTGAGACCGAGTCCGAGTCCGTCGTACGAGCGTGTATAGCCACCCTCCTCCTGCGAGAAGGACTGGTACAGCCGCTGGAGATACTCTTCCGTCATCCCGATCCCGCTGTCTTCGATATGCACCGCTGCCATGTTTCCGCGGCAGTCGAGACTGACACGAATGCCGCCCTCGTCAGTGAACTTGACCGCATTGTCCAGCAGGTTGCGAATCGCCTGGGCAGTCGAGTAGCGATCGATGCGAACGACCACGTCCTCGCAGGCATGGAGCAGCTCCACCTTCAGGCCCTTGTCCTCGGCAAGGGGACGCATCTCCTCGACCAGCTCCAGTATCATGTCGAAGAGCGGACAGGTTTCCGTGCTGATCGCGTAGGTGCCGGATTCGAGGATGGACAGATTCAGTATCTGGTCGACCGTCCGCAGCAGTCGCCGCACGGCGAGGTCGACTTTCGCGAAGTGATCGATTTCGTCGCCCCCGAGGCGGTCCCGCAGATCGGCCTGCAGTATGCCGAAATACCCCATGATGATGTTCAGCGGCGTGCGAATTTCATGCGATATGCTCGTCAGGAAGGCATGCTTCATGCCGTCGGCCATCTCGGCCATTTCCTTCGCCTCGATCAGCTCGCGTTCGATGCGCTTCCAGTTCGTGATGTCCAGCACGAAGCCCATGCCGTAGTGCGCGCGGCCGTCGTTCCAGGTGAGGGGAGCCGTGCGCATCGAAACATCGATGACTTTCTCGCTGGTGGTCACGCTGTATTCCCCTTCATAGGATCCGCGCTCTCCCTTGATCGCGGTCTCCAGGGCGGGAACGACCCGCGTATCGCGGAGTTCCCGCATCATCAGTCCTTCGAGCCGTGCGCGAGACGAGCCGAGGATGTCGATGAAGGCGTCGTTCACCTGGATGAGCTGCAGGTTGCTGTCGTAGACGAACACGCCGAGCGGCAGGCGTTCGAACAGGTGACGGTATTTCTCCTCCGACTGCGCCAGCTCGCGGTTGAGCGTCTGCAGCTGTTCATTCATTACCTGGATTTCACGGTTTTTTTCGGAGAGGTCCCTGTTGCCTCGACCCTTGAGCCGCAGCACGTACAGTGCGGCCGCGGCGACGAGCAGCAGCAGCGCGGCAACGACAAGCAGGAACACCATCAGATCCTGCGCGCGGGATTCCTCGAAATCCTGGTATTCCATGCCTGCGCGTTCGCGTCGATACAGCGCCTCTGCGTCCGCGAGGCGCTGCCGGTCCAGCAGTGCGTTCATCGAGTCTCGCACGGAGACGGATTCGCGGTACAGCGCAAGTGCGCGCGAATACGCACCGGCGTCCTCCTCGATGCGGGCGGCTTCTTCGATGGCGTTGGCGAGCACGAGTCCCTGTCCCCCGGTCCTCGCGTGCGCACGGGCGTCGTCGACGTAACCGCGCGCGCGCCGGAGGTCTCCCAGCCGGCGATAGCAGCTGCCGATGTCCATGCGGATTTCCGTGAGCACGTTGCTGTTGCCGGCCGCTTCCGCGATGCCGAGCGCTTCCTGGTAGGATTGCAGTGCCGCGGTCACGCTGCCCTGTTCGAGCAGCACGTCACCGATGCTGTTGAGCGACCGTGCGACGGGGGTGGAATGCAGTCCGATGCGTTTCTGCTCGGCCAGCGCCTTCTTGAAGGATTCCAGCGCGGAATCCGGCTGCCCGATCTGCCGGTACAGCGTGCCGAAAGTGTAATGCGTCTGCGCGATTCCTTCCCTGCTGCCTTCGTTTCTGCGAATGCGCAGGGCGCGGTTGAGATTGCGGCGCGCTTCCCCGATCTGTCCCAGGTGCATGAGCGTTTCCGCGAGATCATGCATGGCCTGCGCGCGTCCGGGATCGTTGCCGAGAGAATCGAATATGGTGAGCGCTTCAAGGTGCAGTTCGAGGGATCGGTCATAGCGGCCGACAGCACGGTAGACGGCACCGCTGCGGTTGAGAAGTCGTCCGCGCGCCTGGGCGTCCTGTTCGCGGCCCGCGATCGCCAGCGCGTGCTCATACGACGAGATGGCTGCGGCGTTGGCTCCAGCACGGTGCAGCGCGTCGGCGCGAATTTCCACCGCGAGCAGCCGCTGCACATCGTCCTCCGCTGCGGCCACGGCGCGCTCCGCGGTTTCTACCGCCACGGCGGGCGATTTGTCCAGCAGACTGCGCGCGCTGTCGACGCGGAGATAGAATTCCTGGGCGGCATTTTGCGCATGTCCCGGGTGGGGACACGCGGCCAGCAGCATGACTGCGAAAAGTATGAAGAGGAATGGGCGCACGTTTCGGCGTACAGTCATTGATATGGATAGGAATATCCGCATGTTTGCTTTACGCGTCAAGAGGAAGAAGGCATTTCCCACGCCCGCGGTCGCGAAAAGGACGTCTGCAGGGACATTTCATTTGCGTGAAAAATCAACGTACTTTTCTCCCTGTGGCGGGCCGTCCCGCCGGTTTTTTCACTGCACCATACACGGATTTTCATGGTCGACTCCATTCCCGTCAAGAGCCTCCCGCGCGATACCGGGTGGATAGAAGTCATTTGCGGCAGCATGTTCAGCGGCAAGACCGAGGAACTCATACGCCGCCTGCGCCGGGCGCAGATCGCACGGCAGCGCGTCGCGATTTTCAAGCCGGAAATCGACAACCGCTATTCCGAGGACCGCATCGTCTCGCACAGCGGCGTCTCGCTCCCGTCCATTCGCGTGCGCGACGCCGGACAGATTCTCGACAACATCGGCGACGTGGACGTCGTCGGCATCGACGAAGTGCAGTTCTTCGGCCTCGACCTCGTCGACGTCTGCGAACAGCTCGCGAATGAGGGACACCGCGTGATCATCGCCGGCCTCGACCAGGACTACCTCGGCAAACCCTTCGAACCGATGCCGCAGCTGCTCGCCGTGGCGGAATACATCACGAAAACGCTGGCCATCTGCATGGTGTGCGGCAATCCGGCCAACAGGACACAGCGCGTCACGCGCAACGACGCGCGCGTGCTTGTCGGCGCCGCGGACAGCTACGAGGCCCGCTGCCGCAACTGCTTCACCACGAACCTCGAGGAGGTGACGAAAGCCGGATGATAGAGAGCGTCGGCCGCGGACTCATCGGAATACTGCTCATCCTCGGTGTCGCCCTGCTTTTCTCCCGCAGCCGGCGCACGGTCAGCTGGGCCCTGGTCGCGAAAGGCCTCACGGTGCAGCTGATTTTCGGCGTGCTCGTGCTCAAGGGGGCGGCCCTCGGCGCCGTCTGGGCCCCGTTCGGCTGGCCGAAGCTCGCCTTCGATTTCCTCAGCCGCGCCATCGTCAAGCTGCTCGCATTCACCACCGAGGGCGCCATGTTCATCTTCGGCGACCTCGCCCTCAGTCCCGGCCAGCCCGCCTCCATCGGTTTCTTCTTCGCCTTCCAGGTGCTGCCGACCATCATCTTTTTCGCCTCCCTGATGTCGGTTCTCTATTATCTCGGCATCATGCAGAAAGTGGTGCAGGGCATGGCCTGGGTCATGGTCAAGCTCCTCGGCACCAGCGGTGCGGAATCGCTTTCGAACGCCGCAAACGTCTTCGTCGGCCAGACCGAGGCCCCGCTGATGATCCGCCCCTTTCTCAAGGACCTCACCGAATCGGAACTGCTCACTGTCATGGTGGGCGGCATGGCCACCATCGCCGGCGGTGTGATGGCTGCCTATGTGCAGATGCTCGGCATCTCCTATGCGGAGATGCATGGCATCGCCATCGGTGAAGCGCAGATCCGTTTCGCCGGTCAGCTGCTCGGCGCCAGCATCATGGCCGCGCCTGCCGGCATGGTCATCAGCAAGATCCTCATCCCCGAAGCCGGCAGCCCGCGCACCCTGGGACATGTGCACATCCCGCGGGAGAAAAACGCAACCAACGTGATCGAAGCTGCCGCCAGCGGCGCATCCGACGGACTCAAGCTCGCCCTCAACATCGCCGCCATGCTGCTCGCGTTCATCGCGCTGATCGCCCTCGCGAACTTCGTTCTCGGCCAGGCGGGACACATCGGGGGACTGAACGGCTACCTCGTGGCGACGTTCGGCAAACCGCTCAGCCTTGAATTGATATTCGGGCTCATCCTGCAGTTCGCCGCCTTCGGCATCGGCATTCCCTGGGGCGAAGCCTTCCAGGTTGGCAGCCTCATGGGCAGCAAACTGGTTCTCAACGAATTCGTCGCCTACCTCGAGATGTCGGAAATGCTGAAAGCGGGAAGCCTGTTCTCAGACAAGGCCGTCACCATGACGGCATTCGCCCTCTGCGGCTTCGCCAATTTTTCCTCCATCGCGATACTGATGGGCGGACTCGGTCCCCTCGCGCCCGAACGTCGTCCCGACATCTCGCGCCTGGGACTGCGCGCGCTGCTCGGCGGCACGCTGGCGACCATGATGACCGCCACCATTGCGGGAATACTGACAGGCTTCTGATGAGCGCGCATCCGCATATCGCCGATCCCCTCCCGCCCGCGCTCCTGCATGCGCTCCGCGATTTCACCGGCGGCGGTGTCGACGGCGCCGTCATACTCGGCAGCGGACTCGGGGCGTTCCGCGACACGCTCACCTGCGAGCGCAGCGTCCTGACCTCCGCATTGCCGGAGTATCCCGCGTCGACGGTCGCGGGACACATCGGCGCATTGCACCTGTGCAGGCTCGGCGCACAGAGGCTGCTTCTATTCCAGGGCCGCATACACGGGTATGAAGGATACAGCGAGGCGCAGGTGACGCTGCCCGTGCGCATCGCCGCGGCGCTTGACGCGAAAAAACTCCTCGTGAGCAACGCCGCGGGCGGACTGCATCCCTCCTTCCGTGCCGGGGATCTCATGCTGATCACCGACATTCTTTCCCTGCCGGTAACGAGCGGCATGGGCCTTCCGCTCGAACGCTACCTTTCCGGCATGGAGGTTCCGCCGGGGCCCGTGATCCCGGAAGCCATGCGTGCACATGGACGCGCGGCGGCCGCAGACACCGGTGTTGCCCTGCGGGAAGGGACCTATGGCTTCTGCTCCGGTCCCACCTACGAGACACGTGCGGAAATCGCATTTTTCCGTCTCGCGGGCGCTGACGCGGTGGGAATGTCCACGTTGCCGGAACTGCTGGCCGCACGGCTGCTCGGCATGGACGCGATCGCCCTTTCCTGCATCACGAACAAGGCGCAGACGGTGCCGCAGAAAGTAAGCCACACGGAAGTCACTGCCGTCGCGGCGCAGGTTTCCGCGCAGTTCAGCCGCCTGGTGCGCGCCATACTCGAACGGTGGTGACCGTGGCGCGCCTCTGCTTCCCCCTCCTTTTTCTGTTCTTGATCTCCCCGCTCCATGCGCAGGACAGCACTTCCATCGACCTGCGGGGGCTCGCCGCCTTTCGTCCCGGGGACGACGACGTCTGGCGTTCGAAATACATCGACGAACAGCTGGAGTGGAATTTCATTCCGGTGCCGGGGGCGTGGGAGCATCACGGTTTCCCGCTGACCGACGGCTTCGCCTGGTATCGCATCCGTTTTCGCATTCCCGCGGCCATGCGTGACGACAGCCTGCTCCTCGTGATGAGCGGCGTCGACGACGCGGATGAAACCTTCCTCAACGGCGTGCTCGTCGGCAAAACCGGCGCCTTTCCGCCCGCCTTCCGTTCCGAGCTGCGTTCCCTTCGCGTGTATCCCCTGCCGCGTTTCATCCGGGAGGAGCACAATCTGCTTGCCGTCCGCGTGTACGACAACGGCGATATCGGCGGCATCACCGGCAACATCCTGCGCATCGTGCGCGCAGATTCCATGCACCGCGTGCTTGATGAAATCGTCGACGCGCCGCGCGTCACCCCGCCGCATTTCATCTCCAACGGCGTCATGGTTTCCGCACTCGACAGCGACAGCGGACGCGTGCTGTGGACGAATCCCCACGCGTACGCACGCTTCGACGCCGAACTCGCCACCACGCGCATTCTCTCCGATCTCCGCCTCACGGTCGAAGAGGACGGCAGGACGCGTCCATGGGTTCCGGACAGCTGCTCATATCTCGAGAACACCGGCATCTGCCATGGACGCGACGCAAGCGGTGTCGACGTGTACTGGTACCATCCCCTTCTCAGCGAAGAGCGTGTCCTTGTCGTCGCCGTGCGCCAGTCGGCGCTGGATGAACGGGAGCTCGGCCTGCAGTTCTCCATGGATCGGCCCTACTGGCGCTACGAGGAACGTGACGCCGAGGAAGCGGGCATGCGCACGACCTATCACATTTTCGCATACAATTCATGCTGCACGGAACTTGTCGATCGTGACATCGACAGCTTCCTCTCACGCGGAGAGGACGCCTGGTCCCTTTCCTCCGAACGCCGTGCGCGGAACGCGCGCCAGGCCTCGATGCGCTATCTGCCATCGGTCTTCACGGCGAAGGAGCGTCTCGTGTACAGGCGCGCCGTCTCATCGCTGCTCGCCGCGCAGGTGCGGGAGCCCGGACTCGCGGAGGGACAGATCCTGACCGCGCTGCAGCCCGCCTCGCGCGCGCATACCGTGCCCGCCGACCACCTCCTTGCCGCGGAAGCGCTCGCGGGGGCCGGAATGGCGGACGCGGCGGAACGCGCCCTGCGTTTCATTCACGGTGCAGAGAACGGCCGCTACACGCTTTTCGACGTTCTCGGTGAAGAACACGGGGTGGGTTTTCCCTACCTGGTGTCTCCGGCGCCTTATTTCGGAACGGGAATGGAATGGACCTGGACGCGTCCCGACGACGCACGCCTGCGCTATGACGGCATGCCCCGTTACGTGTTCGCCATTGAAGCGCTGCGCGCGGAACGCGAACGGCAGTCCCTCACCGCCGGCAGGACCTTCTCCGACAGCAGTTTCCTCGTGCCGTACTGGAAGGAATTGTCCGCGCGCGTGGCGGATGTGATCATGTACCGCCTCGACTCCGCCGGCTTCATCATGCAGGACGCGAGTCCCTGGGGTTCCGGACTCTCCGACCTGCCCTCCGCATGGACCACGCTTCTGGCGGCGCGGGCGCTGCGGGTCGCAGGCAGCTATGCGCAGACGCTGGGCCATGACCTCAAGTCCTTTCTGTATCATCAGGCCGCCGATCGCGCGGAAGCGGCCCTGCGTCAGCTCGCCGCCGACATACTCGCGCTCAGCGCCGCCGATGCGCTGACACCGCTGCAGCGGCGCTTCTTTCATCCCTTCATGTGCGATGCGGTCAGCACCGGGCTCTTCTCCCGCGGAAGCGTCGAAGCGGAACTGGTGCTCGACATCGTCGAGCGCGGCTACGCGATCGAGGACATGCCGGGGCACTACAGCGCCGAACCCGGCGGAGACTGGTTCGCCCGGCAGGCACGGCCGCAGATCGCGCTGCGCCTGGCCCGCGCATACGCCGCTGCCGGAAACATGCGCCGTGCCGAAGAGCTGTTCCGCACCGTGACCGACGACGCCGCCGCGCGCGACGGACTGCTGTCCGAGCTGATCGAACCTTACTCCGGCAGCAGCTACGGCGGACTGCCGCACGTGCCCACCGCAGCGGACTACATACTCACCGCGGAATTCATCATGATGAAGCGCATCGCGGGCAGCTGACAGGGCGCTGCCTGCAGCGGATGACATCCGCCCTTTCTGTCATCATTCGGCCGAATCCCGTATATTCCCGTCACCGCATTCTGCGGGCCCGATTGTTGCACAAAACACGCTGATCCATGCAGTTCCCCGGCAGGTCCTCCTCTCCGGCCGCTCCCTCGTTGAATCGACACCTTCATCGTGCCGTCACCTCGGCGGCGCTGTTCCTGCTCCTCGCGCAGTGCGCCCCGGGACAGGACGCGGACCGCAGCACGCCCCGCGAGACCTTCCGCAGTTTCCTGGTGAACATGATCGTTTACAGCAGCGACACTACGGAAGCGGCCCAGAAAAAGGCTATCCGCCATTCGCTGCAAACCCTCGACCTCGGAGACATTCCCCTTGCCCTCAGGGAGACGCAGGGGATTGACGTGGCGCGGGACCTCAAATCCTTTCTCGACCGATACGAACTGGTCGATCTCGACGAGATACCGGAGCGCTTCGACGGGGTGACCTATGTCTGGCGCAAACCGGCAGCCAACACGGAAGTCGCGCTCACGCGCGATGAAGACAGCCTCT
Source organism: uncultured Ignavibacteria bacterium (assembly GCA_913060595.1). Lineage (GTDB taxonomy): Bacteria > Bacteroidota > Ignavibacteria > SZUA-365 > SZUA-365 > BM516. The sequence goes on along the minus strand of CAJXSA010000093.1, from coordinate 3,128 downwards.
GGCTGTTCACACGGAAAACCGTCGCCTCGCTCCCCGTTCTGCTCGAGATGGTACGCGACAACGACGTCGTCGAAGGTGTCGAGCAGACCGTGCAGCCGGACAATATCGCGGACTGGCTGCGTCAGCGGCTGCCTGATTCCCTGCTGAACCGCGGTGTGTATTTCGAGAACTGGCAGTGGATCGGGCTGGTCATCATCGTGATACTGGGCATTCTCGTCGAACGGCTGGTCATCACCTTCCTGAGCCGCTACATCATCCGCATCGTCAAGCGCAGCAGGGCGCGTGCGGATTTCAAGCTGAACACGCAGCTCATCAAGCCGCTCGGCATCTTCGCCATGGCACTGTTGTGGTCGGCCCTGCTGCCCACGCTCGATCTGACGCTGCGGGCGGAAGCCATACTCTTCTTCGCCACGCAGTTCGTGATCGCCGCCAGCGGCGTCTGGGCGGCATATCGCCTGGTGGATCTCGTTTCGGGCTACTTCGCCGTGCTCGCCTCGCGTACGGAGTCCAAGTTCGACGACATGGTCGTGCCGATGATACGCCGGGCGCTGAAAATCATCGTCATCGCCTTCGGCCTGCTCTTCATCGCCGACAACCTGAACATCGACATCACCAGCCTGCTCGCGGGACTCGGCATCGGCGGCATCGCCTTCGCCCTCGCGGCGAAGGATACGGTGGAGAACCTCTTCGGCTCCCTGACCGTCATGTTCGACAAGCCCTTCGACATCGGAGACTGGATCAAGGTCGGCGACCTGGAGGGGACGGTCGAAGAAGTGGGCTTCCGTTCGACGCGTATCCGCACCTTCTACAACTCGCAGATCAGCATGCCGAACTCGCGCCTGGTGTCGGCCGCGGTCGACAACCTCGGACGCCGGCAGTACCGTCGTCTCTCGACCAAGCTCGGCGTGCAGTACGACACGCCGCCCGAGAAAATCGACGCCTTCTGCGAGGGCATACGCGAGATCATCCGCCGTCACCCGTACACCCGGAAGGATTTCTACATGGTGTACTTCAACGAATTCGCGGATTTCTCGCTGAACATCCTGCTCTACGTTTTTCACGAGACGCCGGACTGGGCGACCGAGCTGCGCGAGCGGCACCGCCTCCTGCTCGACATCACGCGCCTGGCAAAAAGACTGGGCGTGGAATTCGCCTTCCCGACACAAACGCTGCATCTTTCAAGCATGCCGCAGCCCGTGCATCACACGACAGATCCCGTGCCGCCCCGCACGAGTCCGGAGAGAATCGACGATGCCGTGCTTTTCGGCAGACGGGAAGCCGACGCCCTGCTCCGCGAGCACTGGAGCGAGAGCGTACAGCCGCCGGTGCATTTCGAGGACCCGGAAAGCATGAAACCCGGCAACGGTTCCGCACCGCCGCCGAAAGAATAGATTTTACCCGTCCCCCCTGGCGAGGAGCGTACGACGATGCGTTACACCAGTTCGATCAAACAGCTGCAGAACGACAGCCGCTACGAAGCGGCAACGCGTCTGCTGGAAAACCTGCTGCACGCGCAGGAACCGGATCACGCTCTGCTCACGCAGCTCTACGGCGTGCAGCAGGCGCCCATCCTCCACCGTGTCTTCGCGCGCTTCCTCGAGGAGCATGCCACGGACTTCGGCATACCGCGTCCTCATCAGCCGCACGCATCGTACGAAATTTCCGAGGCGCGCAGCCACGTCGAGGAATCGGCGGGTTTCCAGGATCTGCAGTCCCTCATCCTTTTCGGCGAACTGCCGACGCTCGAGGCCTTCGAGCCGCTGTACGGGAAATACGCGGGCGAGGTCCGCGAAGTCCTGCGCATGTTCCTCGACCACAAGCTCGTGCGCAAATGCGGCATCACCTCCGCCGCACATCTGAACCGCGTGGGCGCGGTCGTGGCGAAAATCGGCATGGACCAGCCCGGCGAGCGGATGTTCGCCGCCATCGGCTTCATGCACGACGCGCTCGAAGACCTGCTCGACGTCGTCCGCGACGATCATCGCAATGTCTACACCGTCAACGATTACCAGGCTTTCCTCACCCGCTTCTCCTCCCCGGAGCTGCATCAGCATATCAAGCTCATCACGAATTTCTACGACCTCATCCTCTCGGAAACACGCGACACGCTGCGCAGCGAGGACCGCTACCCGGGCAAGGAGAACATGCTCCGGGCCATGGAGGACATGTACACGCATGACCGGCTGGAGATCCACCCCTATCTCGAAAAGATGCACTACGCCATCGAAGACGCCGATCTCGGCGATGACGCCTACGGCGCGGCGAAATGGATCTGCTACAGTGAACTCTACATAAGGGAGATGGCGATATACACGCACTCACGCGGGGACTACCGCACCTTCGAGATCAAGGGCATCGATCTTTCGGATAACGGGCACGGACGTGACGCGCTCGCGCTCGGTTCGCGCATCAAGAACCTGATCAAACAGCAGATTTACGCCACGTACGGCTCGCAGCTGAATTCCACCTGGCACGGCGTCAACAACCGCGTGGCGGAGCTGCAGGAAGACGCGCTCGTACATGCCAAGCACATCATCATCCGCGATTTCCTCCAGCAGCAGTCCTTCCTCGACTTCGCTGTCTCCACCCTGCTGAAGATGATTTCCCTCAAACCGATTCTCTTCGTCAAACCGCCGCGGAATCCGTCTGTCAGATGACGCCGCGCTACTGCCGGATTATTCTCCGCGTGAACACGCGCTGCGCCGTCTGTACGCGCAGCAGGTACAGGCCTGTAGGCGCCTGTCCGAGATCCAGCGTGTGCACGCTGCCGCTCCGTGCATGATTCGCACGGACGGAAGCGACTTCCTGTCCCAGAAGGTTCACGACGGAAATGTGCAGCGGTCCCGGAGCGGGCTGTGTGACCGCAACCTGCAGGACGCCACGGTTGGGATCCGGCCATGCGTCGACGCGGAACGCCGCGGGCAGCGTCTCGACACCGACGACGATCACCTCGAGCGGATCCGAACGGCGGCCGCAGCCGTCCGCGTTGAACACTTCCACGACATACATGCCGTTCTGCGTCACGCCGAGCTGCCGCGTGGTCACCCCGGGAATTTCCACCCCGTTGTGATACCAGCGGTAGCCTTCGGCCAGGGAAGCGGTGAGCACGCTGCCCTGCCGCGTGATCA
>CAJXSA010000092.1 GCA_913060595.1 uncultured Ignavibacteria bacterium | reverse complement strand
CCCGCCCCGCTGCCCGTGATACAGCCGCCGGGCGGCAGCGTCGTCTGCGAGGGTGACTCGGTGACGCTGGATGCCGGCGACTGGGTGTCCTACGACTGGAACACGGGCGCGACCACGCGTACGATCACCGTCCACCGCACCGGGACCTTCACGGTCAGGGTGACGGACAGCAACGGCTGCTACGGCATTTCCCCGCCGGTGACCGTGACTGTGCAGGAAAACCCCGTTCCGGTGATCACCAGTTCCGGACCGCTGCAGCTCTGCGAGGGCGATTCGGTGACCCTGGAAGCGGAGCGCGGCTACGCGTCCTACCTCTGGTCCACCGGCGACAGCACGCGCAGCATTACGGTCAGCCGTTCCGGGGCGTTTTCGGTGACGGTGTGGACTTCTGCCGGCTGTGCGGGGACATCCCGCGTGGTCGAGGTGGAAGTGAATCCCGTCCCCGAGAAACCGACCATCATGCGCTCGGGCGACGACCTGACCACCGGACCGTTCGCTGCGATTCAATGGTATCTCGACGGACAGCCCATACCGGACGCCAACCAGCAGTCACATCGTGCGGTGCAGACCGGCACCTACACCGTGTCCATCACCAACGGTTTCGGCTGCACGACGTTCTCCGACCCCTTCCCTGTGAGCGTGCTCGACGTGCGCGAACCCGTCGCGGCGAACGTCTTCCAGCTTTATCCCGATCCCAACGACGGCACAGTGAACCTTATTCTGCAGGCCGAACAGCCTGTCGAATGGGAAGTCACCGTGACCAACCTGCTGGGACAGCGCATGTACCTGCATGCCTCCTCGCGTCCCGCATCACAGGTGCAGCACACCGTCGATCTCCGCGGCGTCCCGCGCGGCGTGTACCTGCTGCGCATGCGTGCCGGCGACCGCGTATGGACACGCCGCATCATACGGCGCTAGTCCCGCGGCGCTATTTCCCCGAATGACAGACGGCGGTCACCCTGAGGTGGCCGCCGTTTTCATATTGCGGGCAGCATCTCTGCGGAGAACGTCCTCTCAGGTGCAGCCCGCGCAGCGCGTGCTTTCGGGCATGATTTCCAGGCGGCCGAAGGGGATGGGCCGTCCGCAGCGCGTGCAGAGGCCGAACTGCGGATGGTCGGCGCGCTGCAGGGCGCGTTCGACGAGCTGCAGGCGACGGCGGGCGCCGCGCAGCAGTTCCTCGTTGACGCTTTTGCTGTTGATGGCTTCCATGCGGGAGAGGCGTCCGATGGCGCAGTCCGGCGCGATGGGCTTGACCGCCTCCTCGAGCGAAGCGATGTCCGTGCGCAGCTCATCGATCTTGGCGGTGAGCAGCGCGCGAAGTGTTTCCCGTTGTTCGGCGGACAGCTGATCCATGCGTTACTCCATCTTGAATTCGGAAGTGCTGTGGAAGCTGATGCTCTTGTAGTTCTCGCGCACGACGTCGTACGACCAGCTGCCCTCGGGCAGGTACACAGGGTGCTCATCCTTGTCGTAGGCGATGTTGCGCTGCTGCAGCTGCATGAAGCGTTTGAGTTCCTCCTCGTCCTCGCCCGTGAACCAGAAGGCCTTGTAGATGTTCAGGGGACGGAAGTCCGCCGTCGCGCCGTATTCCTCGCGCAGGCGGAAGAGGATGACTTCGTACTGCAGTTCGCCCACGGTGCCGACGATTTTCTCGTTGCCCTGCTGACGCACGAAGAGCTGTGCGACGCCCTCGTCGGTGAGCTGCTGAATGCCTTTTTCCAACTGCTTGCTCTTGAAGGGATCGCGGTTGACGACCAGCTTGAAGCGTTCGGGGGAGAAGCTCGGGATGCCCTTGAAGGCGAGGTCCTCGCCCTCGGTGAGCGTGTCGCCGATTTTAAAATTCCCCGTGTCATGCAGTCCGATCACATCCCCGGGCCAGGCCTCGTCCACCACCGAGCGCTCGTTGGCCATGAAGGCCGTCGGCGATGTGAAGCGCACTTCCTTGCCCAGTCGCGTGTGGCGGTAAAACTTTCCGCGCTCGAAGCTGCCGGAGCACACGCGGCAGAAGGCGATGCGCGCGCGGTGATTGGGATCGAGATTGGCGTGAATTTTGAAAATGAAGCCGGTGAAGGTCTCCTCGTCCGCCTGGACCACACGCGCCGACGTTTCCCGCGGCTGCGGGGAGGGCGCGATGGAGACGAAGGTCTGCAGCAGATCCTTGACCCCGAAGTTGTTGAGCGCGGAGCCGAAGAACACCGGCGCGAGATAGGCGTCGCGGTAATGTTCGACATCGAAGGGCTCGTACATGGCCTCGATCAGCTCCAGTTCCTCGCGCAGCTTCGATGCGGCGGCGTCGCCTACCTGCGCGTCGAGCACGGGGGAGGCGATGTCTTCGATGAGCACGCTGTCATCCGCGATCTCCGTCTTGCTCGGGGAGAAAAGCTCGAGGCGGCGGTGATAGAGATTGTAGACGCCCTTGAAGTCGCGTCCCATGCCGATGGGCCAGGTGAGGGGACGCGTGTGTATGCCGAGTTCACTTTCGAGTTCGTCGAGCAGGGCGATGGGTTCACGTCCTTCGCGGTCGAGCTTGTTGATGAACACCATCACCGGCGTACTGCGCATGCGGCAGACGTCCATCAGCTTGCGCGTCTGTTCCTCCACGCCCTTGGCGGCGTCCACGACGAGAATGACGCTGTCCACCGCCGTGAGCGTGCGGTAGGTGTCCTCGGCGAAGTCCTTGTGACCCGGTGTGTCGAGAATGGTGATCTTATAGCCGTCGTATTCGAATCCCATGACGGACGTGGCCACGGAAATCCCGCGCTGCTTCTCGATTTCCATGAAATCCGAAGTCGCGGTTTTGCGGATCTTGTTGCTCTTCACCGCACCCGCCGTGTGTATGGCCCCGCCGAAAAGCAGCAGCTTCTCGGTGAGCGTGGTTTTTCCCGCGTCGGGGTGACTGATGATGCCGAAGGTGCGGCGTCGTGATAGTTCTTTCTTCTGCATGAGTGTCCGTTGCAATACAGCACAAACACTCAATCTAGCGGGAAAAAACGGCGGATGCAACGTACGGCCGACAGGACCATGCCGGCGCGCGTTTCCACCGATGGAATTTCCCGGATGAAGTCGTATTATACCCGTGGCGGTTATCGCCTGAACCTGCCGTTTCACCGAGGGATATCTGCAATGTCCGACCTGCGAACGTTCTTCCTCGCGCCGCGCTCTTCCGCGCTGCTGCCTCTTGTATTCATTCTTCTCGCGCTGCCGCTGCTCGCCTCCTGCGACGACGACACCAACGAACCCGCACCGGAACCGTTTCCCACGCTGCTGTCACCGGCGAAGGACGCGGTGATACGCGCGGGCAGCGACCTGGTGATCGAGGTCGGCAACCTGGATCCCGCCAGGGAGAAAAAGATATTCTACCGTTTCCAGGGGTCGCTGTATTACCACAGCGTCGCCGACAACGAGAGCATACGCGTGACGCATTCGCTCACTGGCGTGCCCTTCGGCGAACACCGCCTCGACGTCGGCATACAGAAACCCGACGACACGCAGGAAATCTTCGAAACCCGCTACATCCAGTACCTCGCGCAGTAAAGCATTCTGAAATACCGTATGTTAGCACAGCGGCGCGCCACGCGCACCCGGCTGATTTCCCATCATTTCTTCAGAGGAGTCCCTCATGGCACGCGCATTCACCCTGTACCTGTCCTCCGACATCTGCGAATGGCATTACGGCAACGACGACTCGGGCAAGCTTTTTGCATCGGCCCCGGGCTGCATGATCACGCGCAGCGGCGTTGCGCCGGGCGACATCCTCTACGGCATCAACGTGGTGGTGGGAACGCTGTTCGTGGTGGGACGCATGAAGGTGGATCGCATCCTCGCCTCTTTTGAAGACGCGCAGAAACTGCTCGGCGACGCCGCGTGGGAGATGCCCGAGCACGCGATCGCTGCGGAAGGCTCGGCCACGCCCATGTATTTCTCCCGTCAGCTTCCCTGGGACCTGACCACACAGCTGCGTCTGCAGGGCGCCGACGGCGCGGAGATGCCCCTGCCCATGATGGAGGAAGATGCGCTGGATTCGAAGGCCCTGCGTGAAGTCCGTGAATTGACGGAGGCGTCCGCGAAGCTGCTGGACGATTTCCTCGCGGAAGATTTCGAGGAGCTGATCGGCGACGGGGAGGATGATCTTGACGAGGTGGACGCACCGCTGTACGAACTGGACGCGGCGGAATACGAGGAAGAGGATGAGGATGACGACGATCTGACCGACGAGGAGCTGTCTGCCATCGCCATGGATTTCGAGGACGCGGAACAGTTCGGCGAGGTTATGGAAGCCGCGAATGCCATCGTGGTGGATTATTTCCAGGCCGAGGGATATCGCGTGGTGACGCCGGATGACAGTGACAGCTTCTATGATCTGCGCTGCACGAAGGACGACGAGGAGTATCACGTGCTGGTGTTCGCCACACCGCAGGAGGAGGTGCGTTTCCTGATCGCGGACGCCGACCTGGCCGCAGCGACCGAGGACGACGACGCGCTCGTCTGCGTGGTCACCAATCCGGGAAGCGACGACGCGGAACTGTCGATCTTCGATCCCGACGCCCTGCTTGACGACTTCACGTATCGTCCCCTGCAGTGGGGATTCTGGTATGCGGGCGACGACGGGGAGGAATTCGAGGACGGGGACGAGGAGGACGCAACCGCCTAGCGGACGCGCCTGATCAGTATACCACCCAGGTCTGGTCGGGACCGTCCGACGTCACGTTTTTTTCGTAGAGGAAATCCTCGGCGTCCCCGCCGTCGGGAACGAGACGGAAGGTATGCACCACGCCGGTTTCCAGCTGTGTGATGCGGTAATTGACGTTTGAGAGCACGTACCCTGTGCGAATGAAACCCTCGCGGTCTGGGACCGGCGACTGGAAGAGCTGGTAGCCGTTCACGGTTTTGTTCGTGATGGTGAGGCGGAAATACGTCACCGGGGCGGTGCCGCCGTCGTCACTGTCATCACTGCAGGCGGCGAGGGGAAGAAGGAGGAAGCAGGCAAGAAGAAGGGCTTTCATCGGAGATCCGTTATTGCGTGAATGCCGTAAAATACGGCATACGCTGTGTGGCGGGCAATGCCGGCGGTCGTTTTCCCCACGGAACGACTGACGAGCGCAGAGGCGGCGGAAGCGGGGATCAGGAAGCCCTCGAACCATCACTCCAGGCTTCTGCCTGCCTCTGCTTCGTCAGGTACCGATGGAATGATGAGGCGCAATCATCCAACGGAATTCTCGTGTACACAGCAGCGATCGAGAATGACCAGTGCATCGTAGCTGCCAACCAGCGCTTCGATGTTGATCGTGCCGTCGCGCCTCGAATCTGGCGGCACGCGCCTTCACGGCGCAGGACGATCGGCGATGACCGCGCATCCGGTCGGGATGCGCGGCTGTCACCGCGTCCTTGCGCGCGAGCGCGGATCAGTATGTCACGAAGGCCTGTCCCAGTCTGCGCGGCAGGCGATGCCGCGAAAGACAAAAGACAAAGGGTGATGCCGCCATGATAAACCATGTGGCGGCATCTCAATACTCTCACTTCAGGCGAACGGTTGATGCGTTGCGTCCCCACATTAAGGAAATAATTCCATGTTGTCAAGAGGAATGGGTTCCCTATTTTCGCATTATTTTATGATTATAACGGGAATATTTCCCATATAAGACGGGCCGGCACCCGTTTATTGCGGATTCCGGCCCGTATTCAGTAACTTTGTGCGATGCCGTGTGTTTCTATCCTCATACGCCCGTTCGCCCCGGAGGGGAGATATTTCATAGAGGATAGAATGCGGGAGTCCTGCCAGGCATCGTGTATGCGCACGATGCCTCTTTTTTGCTCCGGGTTCAGGCATGCACGGAGAACGTGATGACATGCGGCTGTGCCAGCCGCTCGAATTCGCGGTAGGGAAGTTTGATCAGTTCATGATGCGAGCAGGCATTGAAGGCGATGTCCTCGTCCTCTGCGAGGCTGCGCGCCACGAACACTTCCATGTCATAGAGATTGCCGAACGGGGGCATGGCACCGAGTTCGCAGTCGGGGAACTGTCCCTTGAACTCACTCTCATGCGCCAGCTCGACTTTTTTCGCGCCGATGGCGCCTTGCAGCATGTCGAAATCCACCGCGTATGATGCGGGGACGACGGCGAGAGCCATTTTCCCGTCGATTTTCACCACGACGGTTTTCGCGAGGTTTTTGCCGGGGATATGTGCCATCGCGGCGATTTCCTGGGCGGTGAACGCCGGTGAATGCACGATGGTGACATAGCGCACGCCTTCCCGGTCGAGATACTCCTTCAGACGTCTTGCGGGCATGGAATCCTCCTGTATGCTGTGGGTGGGGATTGCCGTTCGGAGCATGCGCACACGCCCGGCGCCTGGTGGAGCCGGCCGGTGGAAGCAATTACATTAAAACGGATGTCGTACACGGATAATAGAAAACGGATGGAATAAAGGCAAGATGAAAGCGCGGGGTTTGCGTATATTAATGGTTCCGGTCAGCCGGTCCCGTATACTGTTCAATGAATGTAAAAGACTCATGCCCCGCTATTTTACTGTTTTCTGGTCCGACACCGTCTGCGAGGAGCGTTACCGCGCAGGAGTGAGCGGCGAAGCCCTCAGTGTCATTCCCGGCGAAGGATTTACCGAGGCGGGAATCGCGAACGGCGACGTCATGTATGTCATCAGTGCCTACGACGGACAGTTTCTCCTTGTCGCACGCCTGGTGGTCGAGCGGCTGATCGACTCCTACGAAGCCACGCAGAACCTGATCGACGAGGAAATCGAGATCGCTTCCGAATACCTGCTTCCGCAGATGGGTACAGCGACGCCGCAGTATTTCACCCGGCAGCTGCGCTGGGAAGAGGTGGGCGACCTTCGCCTGCTCAGCGGCGACGGCACACCCAAGCCGCTGAAATTCGCCGGGGACGAGGCCATCGACGAGGAGGCCCTCCGCGGCGTGCGTGAGGTCACCGAGTCTTCGGCGATGCTTTTCGACGAGGCCATCGCGCAGCCTTTTCACGAGCACCCCGCAGACGTGGAGCATCATCATCATGAGGATGAGAGGGAAGAAGAGGAAATCGACGACGAGGACCTGGCCGCCATCGCACTGTCCTTCGCCGACGAGGATGTCAACATCCGCACCCGCGAAGCCGCGCGGGAATTCGTCGTCTCCGCGTTCGAGGAGCGCGGGTGGACGGTGATGCCCGTGCACGACATCGGTGAGGGATTCGACCTGCACTGCATACTCGGCGACGACCACCTGCATGTCGTCGTCAAGGGAACGCCGCATGATACGCTGGAATTCACCCTGAGCGAACTCGAGTACGTCCGTGCCGAGCACGACGAGCATTTCGCCCTCTGCCTCGTGACCGGCGCGCTGTCCGGCAAACCCGCGCTTTCCACCTTTAACGGTGACGATCTGTACGATCTGTTCGACGCGCGCCCCCTGCGCTGGGCCTTCCGCTACCGGGACGAGGATTAGGCGTATGTCCCTGCCCGTGGTCACCCTCAAGCAGGGTCGTGACGCCTCGCTGCAGCGACGCCATCCATGGGTGTTTTCGGGTGCTGTCGGGCGGGTCGACGGTGACCCTGCGTCCGGCGCGACTGTGCGCGTGCATGCGGCGGACGACAGCCCGGTGGGCGTCGCCGCCTGGTCGCCCTCATCGCAGATACGCCTGCGCATGTGGGATTTCGATGCGGATGCGGTGATCGACGGGGATTTCTTCGCGACGCGCGTCACTGCCGCCCTCGCGCAGCGCGAACAGATATTCGCGGGCAGCGACACCGATGCGCTGCGACTGATTTCCTCCGAAGCCGACGGCCTTCCGGGCTGCGTCGTCGACCGCTACGGCGAGGTCCTCGTCTGCCAGTTCCTTTCCGCCGGTGCCGATGCGCAGCGCACACACGTCCTGGCGTCGCTCCGCGCACATTTCCCCGATGCGCTGTTTTACGAACGGTCGGACGGCGACGCACGGCAGAAAGAAGGACTTCCGCTTCATAGCGGCTGGATGGGGGAGTCGAAGGCGACGCTGCCGCTGCAGGTGCGCGAAGAGGGACTGCAATTCGCGGTCGATATCGAGGGGGGACACAAGACGGGATTTTATCTCGATCAGCGTGACAACCGCGCCCTGCTCGGACAGATGTCCGGCGGTGCCTCGGTGCTCAACTGTTTTTCCTATACCGGTGGTTTCGCCGTGCACGCGCTTGCCGGCGGTGCAGTGGAAGTGACGGACGTCGACGTTTCTGCGGACGCCCTGCTCCTGGCGGCCGCCAACGTTGCCGCCAACGGCTTTGATGACGGTCGATATGCGCAGGAGGAGGCCGATGTTTTTTCCTATCTCCGGCAGTGCAGGGACGCGCGTCGCCAGTTCGATGTCATCGTCCTCGATCCGCCCAAGTTCGCCGCCTCGGCCTCACAGCTCGACAGGGCCGCGCGCGGGTACAAGGATATCAACCTGCTCGCGCTGAAACTGCTGCGTCCCGGGGGCTTGCTGTTCACGTTTTCCTGCAGCGGCCACATGACGCCGCAGCTTTTCCGGAAAGTTCTCGCCGATGCCGCTGCGGACGCGGGACGAGACGCCACGCTGCTCGTGCCGCTGATGCAGGCGCCGGATCACCCGGTGGCGCTTCACATTCCCGAATCCTGGTATCTCAAAGGCTGGGTGCTCAGCGTGTAAAAGCGCCTTCGGCGCACGTGAAGGAAGGAGGGCGTCCCTTGTGGGGACGCCCTTTTTTTGCCTGTGAGGCGGGGTAGCACGGTGAATGCTGCTCTTTTATTTCCCGTCGATCTGCACGTTGAAGCGTTGCAGAATGGGATCGATGGGATTGACATAGGCCAGGTCGCCGCTTTTCGCGAATGCCAGACCTATGGGATGCGCGTTGCTGTCGTCGGTGACGACGAGGGAACCGGAATCGCCGCCTTCCACGAACGATTTGTTCTTCCGGATCGGTTCGACCACGATTTGATCGACAAAGCGGGTCGCGCCCGCGGGGTACGGGACGATGACGGTGCAGTTGATCGCGACGACGCGTCCGCGGGTCAGCCCTGTCGTGCGGCCGTATTTCTGCACTTCCATGCCGACGGTGGCCTGTGCGGTGTTCGACGACGGCATGCCGTAGCCGTCCGGCGGCGTGCTGTTTCCGACATTTGCCACGGTGGTGCTCGCGATCGCGGCGTCCATCAGGTTTGCGGCATACATGCTGTAGCTGATGCTTTCGAGGTCGGTGAGGCGTGCGATCTCGTCAGACAGCGTGGTGACGCAGCTGTTGTCCGATCGTCCCGGCTGCAGGATCAGCTCTCCGCTGCCGCCGGCGTTGAGTCGCGCGAAAATGTGGTTGCAGGAGAGCACGTAGTATGCGTCGTTGCTGCGGACGCGCACGCCGATGGTGCCGGCGCCGCAGTCATAGGAATTGCTGGTGGAAACGCCAATGGGAACGGGGCGCGGGATGCGCTCGGTTCGGCCGGCGGTGGTGCCGGTCGTGCCTGACGTGTTCTTGTTCTTGCCCGTGCTGCCGGGTTTGCCGGAGATTTCCACGGGACCGCCGATGCGCTGGATGACGGGCAGTCCTTCGATCATATGCGGCAGCTGTCCCGGGGGCAGCGCCTCTTCGGTGAACACGATCATTGCGGGAGCGCCGTCTGCGGTCATTCCCGTGCCCACCCCGATCACACCGCGCTGCGCGAACAAGCGTTCGCTGTTGCGCTCCTGCACCTCCATGGCGCGGCGCAATCCCGGATTGTCCTTCGACAGTCTCGTCTGCGACGGAAGTGACTCCGGCGAAAGCGGCATGTCTGCCTGCTCGCTGCAGCCGGAAAGGAACAGCAGGACGGCGACGGTAATTATATAGAGGGATTTCAGGTGATTTCTGTTCATAGTACAGCAGGTCATGAACTTTCTCCAGGTTCTTCCACGCTTCTTTCACACGAGAGAGATAGGGGACCAGATGGTGCAAAATCTCTTTGGGAAAATTAGTGGATGAACCTTACAGGGACCTGAATCCGGAATTACAGTGCGTTAAGATTCGTGCGAGCTGAGGCCGACGGCCCGGCACTGCGCGGGCGGACAGGCATTCTGCCGCTCTGCTCGTTCGTAGTGAAGGGGAGGAAAATGACGAAGGGCGTCCCGGTGAGGGACGCCCTTTTGTCAGGAGACCACGTATGGCGTATTGGAAACAGTGAATCCGTGGCAATCTCTGGAGACGGGATAGGAGGCCCGATCTCTTGACATGCAATGTACAATCCCAACATTACAGACAACTGAACTCCACATTACAAGCTTTTAAGGTCCGGCGCCCGGGTGACATGGCGGCGGCGTTGCCTGCGAGCGGCGGGAACGCTATTTTGCGAACCGCATGAGAGCACTGCATGTGATAGCGATGACGCTGCTGCTGGCCGCGAGCGCGGGAGCGCAGCAGGCGACGCCGCCCCCGGACTGGGCGCGCGGCGTGCAGTGGTATCTCCTGCTTCCCGACCGCTTCCGCAACGGCGACCCCGAAAACGATCCGACCGCCGCGGACGTGTTCGGCGACGCAAAAGCGCCATGGCGGGTTTCGGAATGGACCGCGAACTGGTACGCGCAGACCGTCGAGGAGCGCATGCTGCACGAGGATTTTTACTCCTCCGCCCTGCTGCGGCAGTACGGGGGGGACTTCGACGGACTGCTTTCCCGACTCGACTATCTCGACGCGCTCGGTGTGGAGGGCATCATTCTCACTCCCGTGTTCGAGGCGCTGTCCTCGCACAAGTTCGATGTTTCCTCGCTGCATCACGCCGACAGGCATTTCGGGCCGTTCACGCCGCTGGACACCACCTTTCTGAACCGTGAGCAGCCGGAAGACCCGCGCACCTGGTACATGACCTCCGCAGACCGCCGTTTCGCGGAACTTGTGTCGGCCATACACGAGCGGGGAATGCGCGTGCTCATCATGGCGCAGTTCGCCCATGTGAGCGTGCATTTCTGGGCGTTCGAAGACCTGCTGCGCCGGCAGGAGACGTCGCCCTACGGAAGCTGGTTCACCGTGCAGGCGTGGGACCAGCCTGAAACGCCCTACGACTCCGAGTTCCGCTATGACAAAATGTGGGGCATCGATGCGTTCCCGCGCTTCCGGCAGGATACCCTGGGACTGGTCCCCGGTCCGAAGGAGTATGTGCTGGCGAGCACGCGCCGCTGGATGGACCCGAACGGGGACGGGAATTTCGACGACGGTGTCGACGGCTGGTGCATCGAGCTGGCGGACGAACTCCCTGTATCGTTCTGGGAGGACTGGACCCGGCATTGCCGCGCGATCAATCCCGATGTCCTGCTGGTCAATCTCGGCGAGGGCTGGGGACGCACCGCCGCTCCCTTCGACATGGATCGGTCGCAAGGCCTTTCCCGTGCGCTGAGCGCGTATTTTCTCTCGCGCACACTTACGCCCACGGCGCTCGATGCGATGCTGATGCAGCAGCGCAGCC
>CAJXSA010000091.1 GCA_913060595.1 uncultured Ignavibacteria bacterium | reverse complement strand
AGGGATTTCGCGTCGCGGTAGGACGCCATGTCCCCGTGGAAATCGAGATGATCCTGCGTGAGATTCGTGAATATCGAAAGGTCAAATTCCACCCCGCCGATGCGGTCGAGCGCAAGCGCATGGGAGGAGACCTCCATGACCACCGCGCCGCAGCGGGCGTCTCGGATTTCCGCCAGCAGCGCATGCAGATACTCCGCGGGCGGTGTGGTATACGGTGCGCGCCGCAGTTCGTCGCCGATGCGGTACGCGACGGTGCCGATCATGCCGGAACGGATGCCAGCCGCTTCCAGGATAGAGGAGATGAGGTAAGCGATTGTCGTCTTGCCGTTTGTACCGGTGATGCCGATGGTCGTCAGCGCGCGCGAGGGCGAACCGTAAAAACGGTCGGCCAGCAGCGCGACGGCGGCCCGGCTGTCCTGTACGATCACAACGGTTGTCCCGCTGTGCTGGCTGTAGGCAGGCGTGAGCAGATGCTGCAGGTGGGTTTCGTACTGCGTGAGCTGTACGACAACACAGCTGGCACCCTGTTCCATGGCGGATTGCACGAAGTCGTGGCCGTCAACATGTTCCCCTTCGATCGCGACGAACATCCAGCTGCCCCGCACCTGCCGTGAGTCGGTGGTGATGCCGGCGAGCTCCACGTCCCGCGGTCCGAACATCTGCACGACGGGGACGTCGTTGATGATCTCCGAAAGCTTGATGCCGGATGGGACGGCGTTGATATTTGCTGCGACCTGGTTGAACATCGTGTCAGTAGAGGTTTGCCGTGACAGAGCGTGATTCGCCGTCCAGCGTGCAGCGCGACCCGCGCGGCACGAGACTGCCGGCCGCCGGGTATTGCGCGCGGACAACCCCGCTGCCCACCGGACTCGGTTCGAGCTTCATGCCCTTGATGAAATTCATGGCCTGGCGAAGCGACATGCCCACCACGTCCGGCACGCGTATCATGCCGTTGGTGGTGTCCGCGTCGAGACTGACCAGGGTGACGTCTATCTTCGTTCGCCGGGAGGCGAAGGTGTTTTCGTCCGGATGCTGCGCGCCGACGACGCTGCCGCTTCCCGAATGTTCCATGTGGAATCCGTGCGCCTTCAGCACCGAACGCGCAGCATCGATGCCCATGCCCCGCACGTTCGGCACGCGCACGTGATCGTTGCCCTTGAAGGACGCGTACAGCGGTTCGGGCTTTTTCGCGAAGTCGCTCGAGGAATTGATGATGCGCATGGCGATGCGACGGAAAATCGGAGCAGCCGATGAACCGCCATAGTACCCGCGCTTCGGTGCGTCGAGGATGACGAGAATCAGAATGCGCGGCTTCTCGACCGGGAAAAAGCCGACAAAGGACGCGACATGCGACTTGTTGGAATACGAACCGTTGACCAGGCGCTGTGACGTTCCTGTCTTGCCGCCGATGTTCACGCCCTCGATGCGCGCCAGCTTCGCCGTGCCGCTGTCGACCACGCCCTGCATGAACTCACGCATGATCAGCGAGGTCTCGGAGGACACCACGCGGCGTACCACCTGCGGAGTGGTCTCGTCGACGATGTTGCGGTCCTGGTCCAGCAGCCAGCGACGAATGAACGGGCGCATCAGCACGCCGTCGTTTGCGATGGCCGCATAGGCGCAGGCGATCTGCAGCGGCGTGACGACCAGACCGTATCCGAAGGCCATGGAGTTGAGCGTCGTGCCGTCCCAGTCAAGCGGCTTTTTCATGTCCCCGTTCAGCTCGCCGGGCAGTTCGATGCCGGTTTTCACACCGAAACCGAAGTTTCGCGCATACTTGTAAAAGCGCTCGTCGCCAAGCTCGTTGGCAAGCTTGGCGGACACGATGTTGGAACTGTGCTCGAAGGCCCCGCGCAGCGTCAGGGACGCATACGGGTGATCGTCCCGGATCGGCGGCACCTTCGGGTGATATTTCCAGCTGCCGTTCTCCGCGTTGATGCGGTCCTCCGGTCCGTGCAGTCCTTCGTTAAGCGCCCCGCTCATCGCGACGATTTTAAATGTGGATCCCGGTTCGTACAGGTCTGTCACCGAGCGGTTGCGCGCTTTCTCCGGGGAATACTCCGAGAGCTTGTTCGGGTCGATGCTCGGCGCGTTCGCCATGGCGAGCACTTCTCCGGTCGTGGGATCCAGGATGATGCAGCGACCGGATTCCGCCTCATGCAGATCCACGCCGCGGGAAAGCTCTTCTTCCGCGATGGATTGGTAGACATGATTGATCGTCAGCACCACGCTGCGGCCGTTGACGGGCTCGACCTTGGGATAATCCACTTCCGGACGGCGCAGACCGCGGGCGTTCCGCTGGTAGACGATGAAACCTTCCTTGCCGGACAGTTCCTCGTCCATCTCCAGTTCGATGCCGCTCTGCCCGCAGTTGTCGATGTTCGTGTAGCCGATCACCGGTCCCGCGAGCGCATTGAAGTTGTATTTCCGGCGCGGCACCGGACGCAGGCGCACGCCGTAGCAGGACCAGTCCTTGAAGTGCGCGGCGACGCGTTCGGGGAGCCTCTTGGCGAGAATGACATACTGGTCGGTGGTGTCGCTGATCTGCCGGAGGATGCTGCGGTACGAAGTGCCGAGTGCGCCGGCCAGGAAACGCGCCACCGTGTCGGGCTTTTCCAGCACCGACGGGTCGGCGGACAGCGTGTATTCGGTGGTATTGGAGGCCAGGATGGAAAGATTGCGGTCGAGGATGAGACCGCGCATGGGACGAATGACTTCCCCGCTCTCGTACTGGATGCGGGCGATTTCACGGAGCTTCTCCGCGTCGCGTACCTGGATGACGAAGAGTTTGACGACGATGGCGAAGAACCCGGCCATGAACAGCACCATCAGCAGGTACATGCGCACCGAACTCTGCTGACGCTGCAGAATCCGGAGGTCCTCATTGCGTCCTGGTCTGTAATCGAAAGGTTCCAACGGCACCTGCTGTGTTTACTTTGCTTTCCTGTCAGGGGTCACACCGAACACCGTCAGCGAGTACGGCTGATGGTTGGCGTGCACCAGGCCCAGGTCCTCGACGGCGATGCGCTGTATGCGATTGTAGCTCGAGAGCTGGTTGATCTCGGCCCGCAGGGTCTCGCGGTCCTGCAGAAGCATCTGCTCCTGTTTCTCGAGTGAAATCTGTTCCATCATCAGGCCACCCACGGTCACCACGTTCGAGATATACACCGTGATCAGCACGGCGCACACGATGAGCATCAGCACGATGTTGAACGTCGTCAGTCCCTTGACGCGCCGGCGGCGCGGGGCAGCCTGCACCGTCTCCAGCGGCATGTCCTGCCGAAGCGCCTGCAGAGAGGGCTGCATCCGCTTATGCGTGAATCTTTTCAGCTGCGCGAAGGCGGGCGCTTCTTGCTCTGGGATTTCCACGTATTTCGATCTCATCGGCTTCCACGTGCTTGCTGGTGATGATTTCCATGCGACGGATTTTCCCGCAGGTGCACACCGGCACGCGCGGGGGACAAATGCAGTCGGCCGCTTCGTGGCGCATGAAGCGCTTGACGATGCGGTCTTCGAGCGAATGATAGGAGATGACGACCATGCGTCCTCCGACGCGCAGCCGCTCCATCGATGCTGCGAGCGTGCGCTCGAGCACGCCGAGTTCATCGTTCACCGCGATGCGCAGCGCCTGGAACACGCGTGCCATCGTCTTGCTGCGATGCGCCTGCGGCGTCACCGAGGCGATCACGTCCGCGAGCTGCGCGGTATCGGTAATCTCCTGTTCCGCGCGCGCGCGTACGATGGCACGTGCGATGCGCCGGCTGTTGCGTTCTTCCCCGTAGGTGAAGAACGTGTCGGCCAGCTCCTCTTCGCTGCGTTGGGAGATATATGCGGCGGCTGTCACGGTGCTCTCGCGGTCCATTCTCATGTCGAGAGGTCCAGAAAAGCGAAAGCTGAAACCTCTCTGCGGTGTGTCTATCTGATGTGAGGAAACGCCGAGATCAAGCAGGATCCCGTCGATCGCCTTGACATCGTGTGCGTTGAGTACGTCGCTCAGATGGACCACGTTGCTGCGGACAACAGTCATCCGTGCGTCGTCCTGGAACAGCAACTCTGCGTGCTCTATCGCGTCTTCGTCCTGGTCGAATGCGAAAACACGACCATTTTTTCCTAGTTTGCGTATCAGGGCACTGCTGTGACCGCCACCGCCCAGCGTCCCGTCGACGTACACACCGTCGGGGTCGCTGACGAGATACTCGATCGACCGCTCGAGAAGCACCGGTATGTGATAGCCTGCATCACCATGCTGCATCACATGCCTCCCATCACGCGCGCAGCCACGTCTTCGTAGGACTGGTCGGCATAGCGCTCGTGATACTGACGGAAGTTCTCGGGGCTCCACAACTCGATTTTTTCGAGCGCTCCGATGATCACAACCTGCGTGGTGATGCCTGCAATCTGCATCAGATCCTGCGGGAGCATGATGCGCGACTGCTTGTCGAGCCCGACTTCCTGCGCCCACATCATCAGTGTGCGCACGTACAGACGGTCCTGCTCGCGATGCACGTTGAGATTCGCGCGCAGCTGCTCCTCGAGCTGATTCCATACATCCATCGGGTAGAGGTCGAGACTGGCTTCGTATCCTCGCGTGATGACAAAGGAATCCATGGCCTCGGGCGAGATGTTCTTGCGGACCTTCGAAGGCAGGCTTACGCGCCCCTTGTCGTCCACTGAATGCTCATATTTGCCCTTGAATCCTGCCATGTCCTCTGCCATTCATGAAAAACGCACCACTCCTTCCCACTTCTACCCACTTTCTCCCAAAATTAACGTTTTGCAGGTCAGAGTCAAGCGGAAATCTCCCACGGGGGAAATATTTTTTCCGGGTGCCCAAATCGGGCCGTGAGGGCCATTTTTATTGAGTTTAGCGCGGACGCGGCGAGAGAAAAATCTGGAGAAAATGCGGGAATTTTCGCATTCATCGTCGCATATGCCGAATGACCGCTCTCCCACTATTGTCCCACAGGGAAAATGATTATCCCACTTCCTCCCCCCGGCATGCTTTCCTCTTGTCACGAGTGCGAATTTTCACCATTTTGAGTGCTGTCGCGGACTGAATCGCCTCCGCGCAAAACGGAAGCAATCGCCGGTGTGTGCGGTGTTCCGTTCATCATTATCGGGACGTTCATGGACATTCTCGCACAAGTTCTCATCGTGGGATTGACAATACTCGGCCTCTGGAAGGGCGCCGGCTGGGTTGTCGAATCCGCATCGCATATCGCCCGCAAACTCGGGCTCTCCGAGCTGGTCATCGGGCTCACCGTGGTGGCCGTCGGCACGTCGGCACCGGAATTCGCGGTGAGCATCACGGCGGCCATCCGGGGACAGGCGGATATCTCCGTGGGCAATGTCGTGGGATCGAATATTTTCAACCTGGGTTTCATCCTCGGCGGCGTCGCCCTTTTCGGCGCGTGCGCCACCAATCGACGCATGGTGCTGCGTGACGGCGGCATGCTGCTCGGCACCGGCGTCCTGCTCGTGCTTTTCCTCTACGACGAAGTGCTGCAGTGGTGGGAAGGCGCCATCCTCGCCGGCATGCTCCTTGCCTACATCCTCTTCCTTTTCGCTCAGAAAGAACCCCTCGAGGAAGACATTCCCCGCGGGAGCTTCAGCTGGTGGGATGTCCCGAAAATCGTTCTCGGCATCAGCACGATAATCGTCAGCAGCCATTTCCTCGTGCAGGCGGCCTCCAGCATCGCAGAAGCCGCCGGCGTCTCCCAGTGGCTGATCGGCATCACCATCGTCGCCGTCGGAACGTCCATGCCGGAACTCGCCACCTCTTTCATTGCAGTGGTCAAGGGACATCACGGCATCTCCGTGGGAAATCTCATCGGCAGCGACCTCTTCAACCTGCTCGGCGTGCTCGGACTCGCGGCCATCCTGCGTCCATTGCACGTCACCTCCGCCGCATACGAGAACGTCGTCATTCTCGCGATATTCATGGTCGTCGTCGTCGTCCTGATGCGTACCGGCTTTCGAATCTCCCGCACCGAAGGCGTCATCCTGCTGCTTCTCACCTCCGTTCGCTGGTATCTCAACATCGTCATGTGATCGCCGTCCGCCTCCGGGTGGATACAAAAAAATCCCTCGATGAGGGATTGTGCGAATGCGGCTATGCGTGCGTGTGGACGGGCGCTCAGATCCTGTCACGTATCTCACTGATCTCATGGGGAAGCAGCGTCCGCTTGTACTTGGAAAAATACGCAAGCACCGTGTCGAGCATTTTTCCCGGCACCTCGCGCATGCTGTCGAGCGCGAGCAGCCTCGTGCGCTGCTGCAGGTCAGACACGGTCAGCCGGTAATCTTCCTTGTTGAGATCCATGGAGTTGAGACCGATCGCGACCACGTTGGCCTGTTTGAATACGCCGATCATCTGCTCGTGCAGCCGGACGCTGTCCTCGATGGAGGGCAGCGGAAGTCCGTAGCCGTCGCTTTCGCGTGAAGGCTGGTGGCAGAGTATCATGGCATCGGGCATGGCGCCGTGCAGCAGGCCGAGAGCGATGGGTGAATTGCCGCAGTTCGAGAGCGCTCCCTGTCCCTCGATGATGGCGTATTCGTATCCCTCGTTGGCCGCCTTGTCGATCTCAAACTCGATGGCGCCGGAAAGGAAGTCCGACGGAATGTCTTCACAGCTCACACCCCTTCCCGCGATCAGTATGCCGGTGGGACCGGTGCCGATCATCGCGACGTTCATGCCGCGCGCGATCATCTCCCGGTACAGCATGAGCGCGGTGGTCATCTTCCCAGTGTTGGAGTCGGTGCCGACGGTGAGAATGGTGTTGATGTCACGCCGGCGCCAGCTTCCCTGCGCGCGTATCTGATGGCTCTTCGAGACATGATGGAGGTCGTGAATGCGCAGTCCCTTTTTATCGGCCAGCGCGGAAAACTCCTCGTCCATGCCCAGCCGCTGCTTGAGGCCGCTGACGATGTGCAGACCGGAATCCAGCGCTCCGTGAATGATGGCGCGCCAGGCATCCGGCAGCATGCCGCCGAGCGGCGTGATGCCGATGAGCATGGAATCGGGCTTGTACTGCATCGCCTCTTCGAGCGAATGCACGATGGGCGTGTCCCCGCCGAAACCGATGGCCTCCTGCGTCGTCCCACGGTCCTTGCTGCTGTCGATCACCGCAACGATGCGGTCGGGAATGTACAGCAGTGCCGCGATCACCATGCGCAGACCGATGGAGCTGAGCCGTCCCTCGGCCAGCAGCACCATGCGCGAGGTATGCGGGTCCAGCATTACCATTGGGGGTCGTCACCCGGGAAGAGAATCTGCGTGCGTTCGGGACCGACGGAGGCGCAGGCGACACGCACGCCGATGATATCCTCGACCGCGGCGATGTAGGAACGCGCTTCCGCAGGAAGGTCGTCGAAGGACGTGGCGGCCGAGATGTCCTCCTTCCAGCCCGGGAAGGTCTCATAGACGGGCTGCAGGCGTTCGAGCGACTTGAGGTTTGTCTGGAAATGATCACTGCGCTTGCCGTCGAACTCGTATGCGACGCAGACCTTCACCTCGTCGAGACCGCTCAGCACGTCGAGCTTGGTCATGCCGCAGGACGTGATGCCGTTGAGCATGGCAGAGTAGCGCATGGCCACCGCGTCGAACCAGCCGCAGCGTCGCGGCCGCCCCGTGGTGGATCCGTACTCGTGCCCCGCGTCACGCAGATGATCCCCCATCGCGTCGTGCAGCTCGGTCGGGAACGGTCCGTGCCCCACGCGCGTGGTGTAGGCTTTCATCACACCGACGACAGAGGATATCGCCGTCGGGGGAATGCCGAGTCCTATGGTGGCGCCGCCGCTGATCGGACTCGAGGACGTCACGTACGGATACGTCCCGTGATCGAGATCCAGCAGTGCGCCCTGCGCGCCCTCACCCAGGACTTTCTTTCCCTCGCGAATCGCGTCATTGAGGTAATGCGCCGTGTCGGTGACGTACTCGTCGATCAGTTCGTCGAAACGCATGTACTCTTCGAGGATTTTATCGACATCGAGCTGCTCGACGTCGTAAATCTTGCTGAGGATGCGGTTCTTGTCCTCGATGTTCTGTCGGATGCGCTCTTCGAGGATGTCGTGGTCGAGCAGATCGACGATGCGTATGCCCACGCGGGCGGCCTTGTCGTAATAGGCGGGACCGATGCCGCGTCCCGTGGTGCCGATGGGCTTGTTTCCCTTTTCGTACAGGGAATCGAGCAGCTTGTGATACGGCATGATCAGATGGGCGTTGTGGCTGATTTTCAGCCGCCCTTTCAGGGACACCCCCTGCTCCTCGAGAAAACGGATTTCCTCCATCAGCGCGACGGGATCGATGACCACGCCGTTGCCGATGACGGAAATGCAGTGCTCGTTGAAAATGCCGGAGGGAATCAGGTGAAGAATATACTTCTGATCACCGATCTCGATGGTGTGACCCGCGTTGGCGCCTCCCTGGTAACGCGCAACGATATCCACGTCCCTGCTGAGGATGTCGACCAGCTTTCCCTTTCCTTCATCTCCCCACTGTGCACCGACGACGACGCGAACGGACATCAGGCTCCTCCGTTGATTCGTTTGGGCATAAATGAAACAGGCCTCCCCCGTCTGTCCGGGGAGGCCGTTTCGTCAAAGTGTGTGCCTTCAGGATGCAAAGCTTGCAACGGCCTCGTCCACAGTGGAATAGGCAGTGAAAATCGTGTGCAGCTTCGTGATCTCGATCAGCTTGCGCACGTTCTCGTTGAGACAGGCCAGCTTCAGTTCACCACCGTTGTTCTTCATGGTAGTGTATCCGCCGATCAGCATGCCCAGGCCCGAGCTGTTCATCAGGGTGACCTGCGAGCACTCGAGCACGATGTGAGATTTGCCGTCGTCGATCAGGCGATGCAGTTCCTCGTTCAGGGCGTTCGCTTCGGGACCGCCGAGAATGGCTCCCTGCAGCTCCAGAATCGTGACGCCGTTTTTTTCTGAAGAGGGAATCTTCATAGCAACCTCTAGAAGGTGATTTTGGCTTTCCGTGCCTTTGTCCAGTCCAGCGTCAGCGCGCTTGCCACGAAAATGCTGGAATACGTACCGGTGATGACACCGATGGACATGGTGAACGCGAAACCGCGCGTCGGCTCACCGCCGAAGAACAGCAGGGCCAGCATGACCAGGAAGGTGGTCATCGACGTGAGGACGGTACGGCTCATCGTCGTGTTGATGCTCTTGTTGAGCACGGGCTCGAAGGCGCTGGATTTCGACAGCTTCAGATTTTCACGCACGCGGTCGAACACCACCACCGTATCGTTGACCGAGAAACCGACCAGCGTCAGGAAGGCGGCGACCATGGCCTGGTCGAACTCGAGGTTCAGGCCCGGGATCATGTTGGTGAACACCGAGACGAGACCGAGTGTCAGCAGCACGTCGTGGAACAGGGCCACCACGGCGCCGATTGCGAAAATGATCTTGAAGCGGAAACCGATGTATATCAGGATGCCGATCAGCGCAAAGAAAATCGCGATGACGGCGTCACGCCGAATCTCCGATCCGATCTTGGCCTCCACGATGTTTTCCTGCAGGATCTCTATGCCCTGCTGCGGAAAATGCTCGATGAGGATTTCCTTGATGCGGTTGGAGATTTCCGTGCCCATTCCTTTCTGGTCGGTGCGCACGATGTAATCGGTGTCGGTGCCGAAGGACTTGATCTCGATGCTTCCCATATCGCCCGCGGCCATCCACGAGCGCAGCTCGTTGATTTCCACGACGCGCGGGAAACGGACGACGACCTCGGTGCCGCCCTTGAAATCAAGGCCGAAGTCCACGCCCTTGAACACCAGTGAAAGAATGCCGGCGGAGAGGATGACCGCGGAGACCACGTAGAAGGCCTTCCTCTTGCCCATGAAATCGAAGTTCAGGTTTTTGAAAATTCTCATTGTCTTTTATAAACTCCTGGCTCACTTACGTTTTGTTGGGAAGAAGCGGTCAACCGAATTTCACCAGTCCCGGGGCACGGTCGGTGGTGATCTCGAAGATCACACGCGTCAGGATGATGGCCGTGAACAGGGAGCAGACGATACCGATGCCCAGCGTCAGGGCGAAGCCCTGGATGGGACCGGAACCGAACTGGTAGAGAATGATACTGGTGAGAAGCGTTGTCAGGTTCGAGTCGATAATCGCCGGGAAGGCGCGCGCGTAACCCGCGTCGATCGCGGCCCGCAGCGTCTTGCCCGCTCCGAATTCTTCCCGTATGCGCTCGTTGATGAGCACGTTCGCATCGACGGCCATACCCACGGTGAGCAGGATACCCGCGATGCCCGGCAGTGTCAGCGTGCCGTGGAAACCGGCGAGAATGCCGAGAATGAACAGCACGTTGAACAGCACGGCGATGTCGGCAGGCACGCCGCCGAACTGGTAGTACACGACCATGAACACGAGAACGAGAATGAAGCCGATGATGAAGGAATTCGTTCCCTTGTTGATCGAGTCTTCACCGAGGGACGGCCCGACCGTCCGCTCTTCGATGATTTCCACCGGCGCGGGAAGCGCACCGGCCTTGAGCACGATCTCCAGGAGACGCGCTTCTTCCATGTTCTCCATGCCCTCGATCTGCGAATTTCCGCCGATGATCTTTTGCCGCACGTTCGGTGCGCTGAAGACGGCGTTGTCGAGCACGATGGCGATGCGCTTGTTGACGTTGGCGCCCGTGACGCGGGCCCACTCGCGCGAGCCTTCGGCGTCCATCTGCATGGTCACCACCGCGCCGCCGAGTCCGCCCTGGTCGATCTGCGCCTGGGCGTTGGTGATCACTTCACCGGTCAGCTCAGGCTTGCGCTTGAGCATGTAAAACTCGTACACCTCGGAGCCGTCCTGCAGCAGTTCGGGCTTGGCGGACCATGCGAAGGTAAGGTCCTCTTCGACCACGCGGCGCACGTCGTCACGACCGAGAATGTTGTTGATGCGTTCCTTCTGATCCTCGTCGGCGAACAGTCCGTACTGCGTCGGGATGAACAGCGCAAGGAAGGGATTCTCCTTCTTGTACTGCTCGAGCTGCTCTTCCTCGGTCATGTTGGCCTTGGCGATGGAATCGAGATCGCTGGCATCTGCGACGGCCGTGGTATCCTCGGCGGCAGTCTCATCAGCAGATTCGGCGATGGCCTCATTCGTGCTGTCGGCGACGGCTGCCGTGTCCACTTCCTCCTCGATGGGCTTGCCGAGCAGCACGCGATCGATGCGCTTGATCGTCGACAGCTGCACGTTGTCCTCGGCGAAGAGCTTGAACTCGAGCTGCGCGGTTTCCTGGATGAGACGACGCACTTCCTGCTCATCGCTCACGCCCGGAAGCTCGAGGATGATGCGGCGGCTGCCGCTGCGCGTGATCGCCACTTCCGACACGCCGTACTGGTCAATACGGTTGCGGATGATTTCCAGTGCGCGCTCGACGGCCTTTTCGGTCTCGTCGGACAGTTTGTCCATGACCTCCGCGTTGGAGTCCCGGATGTCGCCGTAATACCGGCTCAGGCGCATGTTGCGCTCGTCGAAGCGACGGCGGAAAATGTCCAGCACGGGCTCGTCGCTGGTCA
>CAJXSA010000090.1 GCA_913060595.1 uncultured Ignavibacteria bacterium | reverse complement strand
CGGTTGGAAACCTTATCGATCGCACGTTTTATGGCTTCATCGATGGTGCTGCCCCGATGTTCCAGGGAAATGTTGTCGACTTCATCAACTTCGACCTCTTCACAATAGACCTCTTCGGATCGTCTTTCAAATTCTGGCCGATCTGGAATATCGCCGATGCCGCGGTTTCAGTCGGCGTGGTCCTGCTGCTCATCATCGGCATTCCGCAAAAAACGGAGGACCCTGGAGAAGTGCATACGTCTGCTTCCCGGGGTGATTCGATACCCGATGCCTGATCGGGAGGATGCGGCGCAACCTGCGTTCGAGGACGAACTGCAGGACGATGACAGTCCCGAAGTAACGGTGTATGAATTGCGAGCGGCTCCGAACGCACGCAGAGTGCGCCTCGACCAGTTCATAACGCGCAGTGTCGAGAATGCCTCGCGCACAAAGGTCAAATTGCTGATCGAAGCCGGCGGGGTGACCGTGAACGGACAGGTCATCGAGAAAGCGGGACGCCTGGTTCTGCCCGGAGACACCGTGGTCTGTACGGTGCCGAAGCCCCCTCCGCCGGAGGTGCATGCAGAAAACATTCCCCTCGACATTGCGTACGAGGACGATGACCTGCTCATCGTCAACAAACCTGCCGGAATGGTCACACATCCCGCGTACGGCAATTACAGCGGTACGCTCGTCAATGCGCTGCTCTACTATACCGAGCAGCTGAGCAGGGAGCGGGGAGAGGACCGTCCCGGAATTCTGCATCGTCTCGACAAGGACACGTCCGGATTACTGGCCGTCGCGAAGAACGAGCGCGCCCACCAGTTCGTCGCACGCCAGTTTGCGGCGCACAGCATCGAGAGAGAGTACCAGGCGATCGTATGGGGGAGTTTTTCACCGCCGCGCGGAAGCGTCGACGCACCGATCGCGCGGCACAGAAGTGACCGGAAGAAAATGGCGGTGGTCGAGGGTGGGAAGCGCGCTGTCACTCATTACGAAGTGCTGCGTGACTTTACCGCGTTCTCGCTGATCCGCTGCCGACTGGAAACGGGCAGGACGCATCAAATCCGCGTACACCTCGCCTCGATTCATCATCCTGTTTTCGGCGATCCGACGTACGGCGGACGACGCATTCACTACGGAAACGTCACCGGACGCTTCAAAGCCCTTGTCAACGGTCTTCTTGAACTGCTTCCTCGACAGGCACTGCATGCGCGCACGCTGGGCTTCGTGCATCCGACGACGCGGGAGAACATCAGTGTTCATTCGGATCTTCCGGCGGATATGGAGGAAGCGCTGTGCCGGCTGGAGGAATACTACGGAAGCTGATCAGCGTCCGAGATAGGCAGCATTGAGAATTTTCGTGACGAGCTTCGCTGCGAGGAAATCAGGCCAGCGATGCTCTTTCATGGGGGCGAGTTCTACAAGATCGAAACCAACGATGCGACGGTGCTTTCCGATCATTTTCATAAGCTGAATCGTTTCGTCCCACAGCAGCCCTCCGGGCTCCGGGGTGCCTGTCGCCGGCATGATCGAAGGATCGAGTCCGTCGATGTCGAATGTTATGTACACGTTGTCCCCGCAGGCATCGAGAACGCGTTCCTTCCAGGACTGACCGTACACTCCCTGGCGGATTTCCCATCCGAAAAACGTCTGAATGCCATCATGCTCAATGCGCTCATATTCCTCCCGGCATTGCGCACGAATCCCCGCCTGCACCAGACGCGACGGCGGCAGAAACTCACAGACACGCGCCATCACACTCGCGTGGCTCCATGGTGAACCTTCGTAGCTGTCACGCAGATCCGAGTGGGCGTCGATCTGCAGGACGGTCATGTCGGGATAGCGGTCGAGATGTGCCTTGATGGGGGCAACGGAAATGCTGTGCTCGCCGCCAAGTGTGACGACGAATTTGTCCTCGTTGAGCAGAGCAGTGACTTCACGCTCGATGATGTCGAAAGCTGCGCGGTCGACGGCTTCTCTGAAGTCGATGGGTGCGAATGTCGAAATGCCTTTCTCGAAAGCCAGCTCCCGCTGGAATTCTTCATCCCAGAACTCGACGTACTGTGAAGCTGCGACGATTGCCGCCGGTCCTCGGCCGGTTCCTTTGCCATACGAGACCGTGTGCTCATACGGTGCCTGAATGATTGCGATTTCAGATGCCTCGCGTGTGCTGTGTTCGGCGTCGAGGCCGAGAAAGTTCTTGTCGACTCCCAGGGTTTCCATGCTTCCTGCTCAATGGGTGATGAGTATGCGTCTGGTCAATCTGCCTTCCCCGGTATCGAGGACCAGCATGTAACTGCCGGGAAGGAGGTCGTCTCCTCGCAGCACGGCGCGATGCGTTCCGGCGGGCTGCTGCCGGTGATCAAGCTGCTGTACGCAGCGTCCAAGGGCGTCGATCAGTCGAAGCCGGACGAACGTAGAACGTGTGACACTGTATTCTACGCTGCTGCTCACGCCCACGCGCAGAGGGTGTGGGTAGGGCAGCTGCAGTGTCGCATGATCCGGCAGGGGCCGCTGTGCCGCGAGTATCGTCGGATACTGGTAGGATACGCGCACGGTTGCGGAGGTGTCGGAGAGAGAGAGAAGGCGGATGTGCAAATCCGTGTGTATGGTGTCAGAGCCGAATATATAGTCCGGGGGGGGATTTTTATGCACGGAGAACTCGTTTCGGTAGTCACGAAACGCAACGCGCGGGTCGCCATTCCATCCTTCCGCCCAGTAAATCTTGTTGTCCACTGGAATCTGCTGCATACGGCTGTAGCCGCCGATGGCACGCGGCCGCACAGGGTACACCAACCCGGTGCTGTCGTTCAAGGCCCAGTCGAATGAACCTTCCGCACTGACCACGAGCAGCCGTTTCTGGCTCTTGCTCCAGCTGTCATGAATGCGGTAGATGTACAATCCCTCGATCGGGGCCGTATCCCATTCTGATTTTTTCCCCCGAAACTCGAACGCATAGTAGCTTCGCACATGCTGCGGGACAGGGAGAAGCGCTGCATCACCGCGCGTGACATAATCCGTCAGCGTTATCACCGTATCCCTGCCAGGATTGAGCACACGGTAATCGATGTACCCTGCGAGATGCTTCTCAAAGCTGCTCATCGCGTAGCCATTCGAGGAGCGACCCATGATCCCGAGTCGCCCGTACAGGTCGGCAGGATGGGATTCGCCGAACAGCTTGTGTCCGAGTTCATGCACGGTGACGTTGAACGCGAACTCCGCGTTCATCACTCCTTTGCGTCCCGGCAGATAGGAGAGGGTGAGGCCGGAGGCACCTGCGTCGTTCCATTCCCCCGATCCGCCGTAAAAGAAGCGATCGAGAGAACCATCGACGAAGTGGTGTCCCGCGAAACCGAGATCGGACACGCCGGTGAAAGGCAGGAAGCCTGCGTGAGAGATGCTGCGGAAGACCACGATGAGAAGGTCGACCTTGCCGTCAGGTTCTTCATTGAGATTGTAGCGATTCCCTTCTGAATCCCAGAGATCGTACGGAGCGAAATCCATCGTGACATCGAGGGAATCTATCATTTCCTTGATCGCATCCCCGAAATTTTGTCCCCATGTGACATAGCCTTCTTCCGTGCCTCGCGTCACCATCAGCGAAGGGTGTACATCGAGCTGCAGCTGCAATTCACCGTTTGACATGTCTGCGAAATAGCGTTCGAGGCGTTCGACGTAGAGGTCTGCCCACAGGGGCATGGAACCGTTCGGCCATGCGCCGTTCTCAACGTCGTCGTTGCGAAGCTGCACGAACGTGACCAGTCCCCGAATTCGTCCCTTGAACGGGAGATGGGCTCCCCCATACGGCTCGATGATGCTCGACGATGTGTGAGCGGACCGCGTCATTTCCGGCGGACGTGTACCGCAGTGCAGATGTGCCGCGTCATGCTGCGCGTGGACAGCGGCAGGGAGGAGGATGAAGAGGAGTGCAGGGAAAAGCGCCCGTATCCGGGGATGTGCTTGCATCGTCTGTTATCGCCAGTACATGGGAGGGGTCATGGACGATTCACCGCTCTGCGCGCATGACAATCGTATGACACTTCGTATGTACGAATGTAAACAATCGGTCGATCACGCGCCAGATTCGGAAGGGGAGGAAGCGAAAGAGCGGGGAAAGGCGCAGATGCAAAAACACTTTGTTTTGCATCGCGAACCACCGAGGTTCCGCGAATCCCGCAGCCTGGAACATCTCTGTCAGCACTTCTTCATCGAAGGAATGCAGATGCGCGTTCTGCGGTGTCGGTTTGTTGCAGTGAATGCAAAGAGAATAGCGAAGCACTTCTCTGTAGGGAGTGGAGACGACGAGTCTGCCGGCAGGTGCCAGAACAGCATGCGTCTCCGCCACAACCCGGGCGGGCTCGTTGCAGTGTTCAAGTACTTCAGATGCGATAACACAGCTGAACGCGGCTTTCCTGAACGGAAGCCGCGCGGCATCTGCGACGACTGCCAGGGTGCGGTCACCATGACGTTCCCTGAGTCGCTGGAGGTTTCGCAGTCCGAGATCGACGCTGACGATGTGAATATCACGCCGGTCCGCGAGATCCTCCATCAGCCAGCCGCCGCCGCTGCCGAGATCGCAGATCACGCCATCTGAACTGATAGGAATACAGTGCAGGACGGCTTCCTGTATTCTGCGTGCAGCATCTTTATCTGCGCCGGAACGCGGAGCGAAATAATCGAATTCCTCGGCATCCGTGCGATAATGTGCCTGGTGGTCATGCAGCTTCATGCGATCAATTTACCCCCGGTCCCGGGTGGATGCAAATTGCCTGCTGTCGACGGTGTTTCTATCTTGCGAAGGTGTCCTGCGATGCATGCAGCGCGCACGAGACCGCCCATCAAACACCGATAGACGACGCCCATGCATATAGAACAGGCACAACTTGTTTCCCCTTCGATACTTCAGCTTCATCTCTCCGGAAGCGCCGATACACTGCAGCCGTCAGACATCATCATCGCTCCCGCGGTGAAGATTCATGAACTGACCGTCGACGGCAGCGTTGCGCGGGTGAAAACGAGTCCGTTCGACCTGTCCCGCAGCCATTCCGTTCTGCTTCGGGGAAGCGGCATCGTGCGCATAGACATCACGCCCTGTCTTGAAGCACTGTCGACGGATGTTCCGCTCGGCTGCACGGTGCAGAACGATGTCTATATCTTTCGTCTCTTCGCGCCGCGCGCCAGCAGCGTGCAGCTGCATCTCTACGATGACGTGGACGATGATCTCGGCAGCGTGCACTACCTCGAAAAGCAGGATGACGGCGTCTGGCATGCCGTACTCGAACGTCCGCAGGATGCGCAGTGGTATGCGTACAGCATCGACGGTCCGAGAGAAACGGGGGAGATGTACAATCCGCGCATCCTGGTCGGTGATCCCTACGCACGCGCGGTTGCCACGCGAAATGCCTTCCGTCACAGTGCGCGCTGTTTGCTGCCGGACCTGATTCCCGAATATGACTGGGAGGACGATACGCCGGTATCCATCCTGCCGGAAGACCTTGTCATTTACGAAATGCACGTGCGGGACATGACCGCGAAGCAGCATGCGGGCGATGCGGATGTGGCCGGGACGTATGAAGCTCTGACGGACAGCGGGACACAGGGAAGCATCAGCTACCTGCGCACCCTCGGAGTCAATGCTGTTGAACTCTTGCCATGCCAGCAGTTCGCATGGATCGAGCCGCCCTATCTGCGGCATGCCGGAGACCAGGTCTACAACGACTGGAACCCGTACGAGCGGAACCACTGGGGGTACATGACATCATATTTTTTCGCGCCTGAGCCCCGTTACTCCCGATTTGCAGATCTGACGCCAGGTCACTGGAACGACGCCGCGCCGCGTCATATCGAAGAGTTCAAGAATATGGTCAAAGCCATGCACCGCGCCGGTATCGCCGTGATCATGGACGTTGTGTACAATCACAGTTCGCAGTATGACTACCAGCCGCTGAAGTACATCGACAAGAAGTACTATTATCGCACGTCCTCGAACGGCACT
Source organism: uncultured Ignavibacteria bacterium (assembly GCA_913060595.1). Classification (GTDB taxonomy): domain Bacteria; phylum Bacteroidota; class Ignavibacteria; order SZUA-365; family SZUA-365; genus BM516. The sequence continues at coordinate 5,607 of CAJXSA010000090.1, read as the reverse complement.
TTCCTCAACGACAGCGGATGCGGGAATGATTTGAATTCACGCATGCCGATGATGCGGCGTCTCATCGTTGATTCCATTCTCTACTGGATGGAAGAGTATCATGTCGATGGCTTTCGTTTTGACCTCGCGAGCATTATCGACGACGACACATTTGTTGAGATACGTGAGCGCGCCCGTGCTCTGAATCCCGATGTGATCCTCATCGCTGAACCATGGGGGGCCGCGTACAATCCCGGGGGCTTCTCCGACCTGGGGTACGGGGCATGGAATGACGTGTTTCGCAACGGGGTGAAAGGGTATGATCCCATGAAGGGGAGAGGCTATCTGTTTGGCAGCTGGGGGACGAGCGTGCCGGAGGACTTCGGGAAGTGGATACTCGGATCGGTACGGAGCAAAGGTGGTCCGTTTCTTTCGCACGCACACGCAGTGAATTATCTCGAATCACATGACGGCTATACACTGGGTGATTTCATTCGCATCGCAACCGGCACCGCAAGACCCGGCCAGGTCATCGAAGACGCGCAAGCGCTGCTGCGCCTTGATGAGCATCAGCTCGGCATTGCCCGGCTCGCAGCTGCCTTACTCTTTGTGTCACGAGGGAGTGTCATGCTGCATGCCGGTCAGGAGTTTGCGCGCGCGAAGATTATCGCAGACAGGGGGATTCCCGACGTGACACCGTCTGTGCTCGATCACAACAGCTATGAAAAGGATGACGAGACGAACTGGCTCGATTTCAGTCAGAGGGAAGTAAACCGCGCACTGTATGAGTATTACCAGGGATTGATACAGCTTCGTTCGGCTGTTCCGGCACTCCGGCGGGCGCCCGAGTACGCCTACACATTCCTTTCATCACCGACTTCGCTCGCGAGCGGTTTTCACCTGTCCGGGAGCGGGGACTACGGCGATGTCCTGGTGCTTGTCAATGCGAATCATCGGGACGAGGCTGTGTACACGGTTCCCGCGGACGTGCAGTGGAACATCCTCGCGGATGCAAGGCGGGCCGGAAGGGAGGTGCTCGGGGTTCATGAAGGAGCGCAGGTCCGTGTTCCCGCGCTCACCGCAATGATCATGGTGGCGGCGGAGCGCTAATCTTCCTTCTTCAAAATCAGCACGCCGAGGGGCGGAACGGTGAGCATAAGGGAGCACTCCCGTTTGTGATGCGGAACTTCCTCGGTCTCGACGCGGCCGTAATTTCCAACCCCACTTCCGCCATAGAACTCCGAGTCGCTGTTGAGCACTTCGCGGTAGGAACCGGCGACCGATACCCCAAGCCGGTAATGGTGGTGGACCATCGGTGTGAAATTGCACAGAAATACGAGTCGCTCCCCAGAAGATCCGGCGATGCGTTCGAAGGAAAGCAGGCTGTGATCGGCTTCCTCGAGATCGATCCACTGGAACCCCTCCCATGAGAAATCATCCTCGTAGAGCGCAGGTTCACTGCGGTAGAGCGCATTGAGGTCGCGTACCCAGGCGGCCAGCTGCCGGTGGGCGTCGAATTCGAGCAGATTCCAGTCGAGCTCCCGGTCATGGTCCCATTCATTCCACTGTCCGAATTCCTGGCCCATGAAGAGAAGTTTTTTGCCTGGGTGTCCGTACTGGTAGGCGAAGAACAGACGCATGTTCGCGAACTTCTGCCAGTAATCCCCCGGCATTTTACTGATAAGGGCGTTTTTGCCATGAACGACTTCATCGTGCGACACGGGTAAAAGGAAACGTTCACTGAACGCATAGAGAAGACTGAATGTCAGATTGTTGTGGTGATATTTCCGGAATATCGGATCCTTCTCAAAGTACGCCAGGGTATCGTTCATCCATCCCATGTTCCATTTCAGATCGAAACCGAGCCCGTTGTTATCGACGGGGTGTGTGACACCGGCGAACGCGGTGGATTCCTCCGCCATGATCATGACACCGGGGAAGTAGGAGTGTATCGCCCAGTTCAACTGACGCAGAAAATCGATCGCTTCCAGGTTCTCCCGGCCTCCGTACTCGTTCGGAATCCATTCTCCGTCCTCACGTGAATAATCGAGGTACAGCATCGACGCCACGGCATCGATGCGGAGTCCGTCGATGTGGAAGCGCTCAATCCAGAACAGCGCATTCGCGATAAGGAAATTCTTCACCTCACTGCGGCCGTAATTGAAGATGAGTGTTCCCCAGTCCATATGCTCGCCTTTGCGTGGATCCTCGTGTTCGTAGAGGTGGGAGCCATCAAAATATCCGAGCGCGTGCTGGTCCTTCGGGAAGTGTGCGGGCACCCAGTCCAGTATCACCCCGATGCCATGCGCATGGAAGGCATCGATCAGGTGCATGAAGTCCTCGGGAGTCCCGAAGCGGCTGGTGGGTGCGTAGTAGCCCGACACCTGGTATCCCCATGAACCGTCAAACGGATGCTCCATCACGGGGAGGAATTCCACATGTGTGTAGCCCTGTTCGTGCACGTACGGGACGAGATGCTCGGCCAGTTCGCGATAGCTCATGGGCCGGTCCTCTTCATCGGCGCTGTTTTTCCACGAACCGATATGCACCTCGTAAATAGAGATGGGCTCATGCAGGGGATCGCGTTCCCGGCGCTGCTGCAGCCATCCGCGGTCCTGCCACGCGAATGGCGGCGGTGCGTGCACGACGGATGCCGTTCGAGGCCGTTCTTCCATTGCGAGTCCGAACGGATCGGCCTTCGCGAAAATGTGCCCGTCCTGCGACTTGATTTCGAATTTGTAGAGTTCGCCGTGCGCGAGTCCCGGAATGAAAATTTCCCACACGCCCGAGGATCCGAGCACGCGCATGGCATGACGACGCCTGTCCCAATCGTTGAAGCTGCCGATGACGCTCACGCTGCGTGCATTGGGAGCCCAGACGGCAAATTCAATGCCTCCCACGCCGTTCACTTCCCGGTAATGCGCGCCGAGCTTGTCGTAGACGCGGTAGTGATTTCCTTCCCCGAACAGATAGAGATCGAAGTCGGAGAGCTGCGGAAGGAATGCGTAGCTGTCGTGAAAAGTGTGGACGGCGCCGTCGAAGGTTTCACGGCGCAGCTGATAGGGGAACGGCGCGGTTTCATCTTCGAACACGTATTCAAAGAATCCCTCTTCATGGATGCGCAGCATGGGGTAATCCGCCACATTGCCATCGTCGAGCTGACGGATCACCGAGGCATGTTTCGCGAGCGGCATGAACGCGCGAACCGCCATGGACGAGCGTCCCTTGTAGGTGACTTCATGTATCCCCAGGACGGCGTACGGATCATGGTGTTCGGTATAGACGATTTTATAGATGTCTTCGACGGCTGCCGTGGATCGCATCATTGCTGCACTCTCGTGTATGGTGTTGTCGCCAATCTACGAAATTGGACGGGCGGGGAAAAGCGAGGTGGTGACCCCTTTCATGCCAAAGCAGGAAAAGCGGGCCCGGGAGCCCGCTTTTTGCCTGTGACCATGCATCGAATATCAAATATTGAACATATAGGAAACCTGGAAGAGTACGTTCGGGAGATAGAACTGGTCTTCCATGTTCGGCAGATTGTCGTAGGATTCCTTCAGGATCTGGTTGAAGGTCCATCCCAGACTGATGCCGAAGTTCAGGTCGCCCACTCCCGTTTTGACGACTGGAAATTCGCCGCCCGCGCGGAGTTCGATGAGAGTGTTCAGATCGTCCGTCTCCGGAGTGATGTCCGACCGCAGGATGCGACCTTCAGGGTTGTCGATATTGTCCGGGGGGACCAGCCCGCTTTCCGGAATCGTGAAATCCGCAGAGTTGGTCATTTCACTGGATGCCGGCAGCCCGATATTCACACCGATGAAAAACTGGCTGAACTGAAGCATGGCTGTGAGAACAGTGTACTGGAATGTCCCCTCCGTCGTCAGCGGACTATCCAGCGTCCAGCGATGGTCGACGTTGTCGATATCGACCGAGACATGCTTGTTTTCGTCGCTGAAGGAGAGCGTGTGGTAGCCGACTCCTCCGACAAAGCGCGTGTTTCCGCCGATGGGCACCGATGCCCGCACACCGAAGTTTGATCCGATTCCGAGAGAACGTGAAACCTGGCTGACATTGTAGTCGGTCGTGTTCATCGCCAGCGTGAGTCCCGCCAGCGCACCGATTTTGAAATGCGTGTCCTCTTTGTTCGTGGCGTCTTCGACAACAACGCGTGAGTTCTGCGCACTCAGCGAAATGGTCAGGGTGATCAGCAGCAGGAACGAGGGAAAAACGGCCTTCCTCATGCATCCTCCTCTAGTAGTATTGTGCGTGTATTGAAGTCTGCGCCAATCTACGATTTTTACGAGAGACAAAAAACACGGTCCGGGAGAAGGAAGCGCGTCAGCGTGAGAATCGTCGTATCTCGCGGCCGTCCGCGTCGAAATAGCGCACCTGCAGGGGCATTTTTCCGAGGGCGTGGGTGGAGCAGGAGAAACAGGGATCGTAGGCACGGATTCCTGCTTCGATATGATTGAGAATGCCGTCGTCGACAGGTGTTTTCGCATCCGGGATCAGGTGCGTGGCGATCTGTCGAATCGTGCGATTCATCGCCAGGTTGTTCTGCGCAGTGGCGATGAGCAGATCGACATGTCTCAGAACGCCGTCCGGTGACACGCTGTAGTTGTGGAAGAGCGTACCACGAGGGGCCTCCGTGCAGCCAAGTCCCTGTGCACGGTTGGTGAACGCACGGGCGCGCAGATTGTCCACACCAAGCGTCTCGGGATCCGACAGCAATTCCTCGATGCGTTCGAGTGCGAAAAGCACCTCGATGAGCCGGGCATAGTGCTGGAGGAAGGAGTGATGCACGATGCCGCCGTCAGCCGCGAGTGAACGATATTCCTTGAGTTCGCCGTCGGATTTCGGGGAACCCGTGCGCGCAGAGACATTGAGCCTGGCGAGGGGGCCGACCCGGTACATGCCTTTCACAGGGCCGAGCGGCGCGAAATACGGAAAGGTCATATATGACCATCGTTCCGTTGTTTCCGCGATGACATCCCGGTAGCGTTCCGCCGGCAATTGATCTTTGAGGATGTTCCCGTTGCTGTCGATGATGCGGAGAGAACCCCCGTAGTATTCAAGGTCCCCGTTGCCGTCAACCATGCCGAGGAAGAGCGAAGGGAAGACGCCCGTCATCTGCAGTCGGGTTTCCTGTGTCTCGACGTACGCCTTGATGAAGTCAAGCGCCTGTCGCGTGGTCGCATGTGCCTCCGGAAGGCCGTCGAGTATGATATCGCGCTCTGTGACGGGCAGGGAGCTGCACACACCACCAGGTATCACGTAGTCCGCGTGAATGCGTGCGCCGGCGATACGTGCGATGACTTCCTGGGCCCATTTCCGCAGGCGTATGCCGCGTCGCAGGAAATTTCCGTGTTCATGCATCAGTCCGAAAATGCTCCGATCCGCGGCTGTGACCGCGTCTCCTGTGAGCAGATCCGGGGACGTAAAATGGAAGAAGCTCAACGCGTGTGACTGAACCCACTGGGCAAGAACGAGGACGCGGCGCAGATTTTCCGCTGTCTGTGGAATGGCAACGGCGAGGATATCATCGCCGGCACAGGCCGACGTGACAGCATGACTGACAGGGCAGACGCCGCAGATGCGCGACGTCAGGCGCGGCATTTCCCAGATGAG
>CAJXSA010000089.1 GCA_913060595.1 uncultured Ignavibacteria bacterium | reverse complement strand
TGGGGTCCGGGCACACCCGCCATCGCCCCGCAGGAGACGCCGCTGCATCCCACCACGATGTACGGTGTGACCAAGGTCTGCGGCGAAATCCTCGCAGACTACTACGTCAAGAAATACAACCTCGACAGCCGCGGACTCCGCTACCCGGGAATCATCTCCTCCGAAACGCTCCCCGGCGGCGGCACGACGGACTACGCCGTTGCAATTTACTACGAGGCCATCAAGAACAAGCATTACACCTGCTTCGTGCGTGAAGACACGCGCCTGCCGATGATGTACATGCCTGACTGCCTCAAGGCCACCATTGACCTGATGGAAGCGCCCTTCGACAAGCTCAAGCGCCACAACGACTACAACGTCGGCTCCATGAGCTTTACGGTGAAGGACCTCGCCGACTCGATCAAGAAAGTCATCCCCGACTTCACCGTCGACTACGCGCCGGACTTCCGCCAGGATATCGCCGACTCATGGCCCGATGGCGTCGACGACACGCCCGCTCGCGAGGAATGGGGCTGGAACCCGTCCTTCGACCTCGACAGCATGACAAAGGACATGCTCGAGAAACTGCAGGCACGCCACGACAAGGGATTGCTCTGAGAACGGAGTATGAGAGATTGATCTGTAACCCCGCCACTCCGGCGGGGTTTTTATTTCACGGATTGTCGGGGATTGCGCAGATGCTTTACCACGGATTACGCGGATTCCACAGAGACGATAATGATGACATGTTAACGGTTGCCATCGGGCGGGTCAAATGATACTTTTTACATAGTTGAAGTCTGTACCAGAGCACGGTGGAAGATGAAACGATTCATTGCTTTTCTCTGCGCGCTTCTTCCCGCATGCGGCGGGAGCTATCCGCCGCTGGATACGGTGGATTCGGTGGACCTGCAGCGGTATGCGGGCAAGTGGTATGAGATTGCGCGGCTGCCGAATTCTTTCCAGGACGACTGCTGGAATTCCACCGCGGAGTATGAGATCATCGACAGCGAGACCATACGCGTCATCAACCGCTGCGAAGAGGACAGTGCGGGAGGAGAGATCGACGACGTCACCGGGAAAGCCTGGGTGGTCGAGGGCAGCCGCAACAGCAAGCTCAAGGTCTCCTTCTTCTGGCCCTTCAAGGGAGATTACTGGATACTGGAGCTCGACGAGGACTACCGCTGGGTCGCCGTCGGGACGCCCAGCAGGAAATACCTGTGGATCATGGCCCGCGAACCGCGCTGGGACATCGTTCCGCTCGAAGACCTCAAGCGCCGCCTCGCCGACAAGGGCTTCGACGTCACGCAGCTCATCTCGACCAACAACTACCCCGTCGCCGTCCGCGACGCAGCCCCACCCCGCCAGGAAAAGAAGGATGACAACACAAAATGATCCGCAGTAAAATCTCTGTGTAATCCGCGTAATCCGTGGTAAAGCCTCTGCGCAATCCCCCATAATCCGCGTAATCAAAACGGGCGCCCATTCGCATGAGCGCCCGTTTCACTTCATCATGGCCGACAGCTTATTTCTTCTTCGCCGGCTTCTTGGCCTTCTTCTCCACCTTGCGGGGATTGCGCAGGGCGGCGCGGGCTGCGGCCAGGCGTGCGATGGGCACGCGGAAGGGCGAGCAGCTCACGTAGTTGAGGCCGATGTTGTGGCAGAATTCGACGGAAGCGGGTTCGCCGCCGTGCTCACCGCAGATGCCGAGCTTGATGTCGGGACGCGATTTGCGGCCTTCGGCCACGGCGTGCTTCATCAGGAAGCCGACGCCCTTCTGGTCGATGCTCTCGAAGGGATCGCGGGCGTAGATGTCGTTCTGCACGTATGCGGGCAGGAAACGGCCGGCGTCGTCACGACTGACGCCGAGCGTGGTCTGCGTCAGGTCGTTGGTGCCGAAGGAGAAGAACTCGGCGACTTCGGCGACTTCCTCGGCGGTGATGGCGCCGCGGGGAATCTCGATCATGGTGCCGACCAGGTAATTGAACTTGATCTTCTTGGCCTTCATCACTTCGCCGGCGACGCGGCGCACGATCTGTTCCTGCAGCTTCAGCTCTGCGACGTTGCCGACGAGCGGAATCATGATCTCGGGGAAGGCCTTGATGCCCTTCTTGCGCACGTTGGCGCAGGCTTCGAACACGGCGCGCGCCTGCATCTCGGTGATCTCCGGGTACATGATGCCGAGACGGCAGCCGCGGAAGCCGAGCATGGGATTGAATTCATGCAGCGCTTCGACGCGTTCCTTCACCTTGGCGGCCGGAATGCCGAGCTCGGCGGCGATTTCCTTCTGTCCCTTCTCGTCGTGCGGAAGGAACTCGTGCAGCGGCGGATCGATGGTGCGGATGGTCACCGGGCGCTTGCCCATGGCCTTGAAAATGCCTTCGAAGTCCTTGCGCTGCAGCGGCAGGAGCTTGGCCAGCGCCTTGCGGCGGCCTTCCACGTCCTCGGCCAGGATCATCTCGCGCATGGGACCGATCTTGCCTTCGCCGAAGAACATGTGCTCGGTGCGCGTGAGGCCGATGCCTTCGGCGCCGAAGGCCACGGCGTTTTCGCTCTGGTCGGGCTGGTCGGCGTTGGTGCGGATGTTGATCTGTCGCGCCTTGTCGGCCCACTTCATGATGCGGTCGTACATCTTGAACACCGGGGCGTCCGCGGGCTTGAGCGTCTTGTCGATCAGCACCTGCAGGACTTCGCTCGGACGGGTCGGGATATTGCCCATGAGCACTTCGCCCGTGCTGCCGTCGAGAGAGATGTAGTCGCCTTCGTGCACGACTTCCTTGCGGCCGTCGATGCGCATTTCGCGCTTCTTGTAATCGATCTTGAGGGCGTCGCAGCCTGCGACGCAGACCTTGCCCATCTGGCGCGCAACGAGGGCGGCGTGCGAGGTCATGCCGCCACGCGCGGTGAGAATGCCCTCGGAGGCATCCATGCCCTCGATGTCCTCAGGCGAAGTCTCGATGCGGACGAGGATGACAGGGTCGCCGTACTTGGCAAATTGCACGGCATCCTCGGCGTTGAAGGCGACGCGGCCGGAAGCGGCGCCGGGACCGGCGTTGAGGCCCCTGGTGAGCAGCTGGTCGCTGTCGATCGCAGTCTGCTTTTCCTTCAGGTCGAAAATCGGTCGCAGCAGCTGGTTGAGCTGATCGGGATCGATGCGCAGCAGCGCCTCTTCCTGCGTGATCAGTTTTTCCTTGACCATGTCCACCGCGATCTTGATCGCGGCAAAGGCCGTGCGCTTTCCAACGCGGCACTGCAGCATGTACAGGTCGCCGTCCTGGATGGTGAACTCGATGTCCATCATGTCGCGGTAATGCTTCTCGAGCTTCTTGCGGATGTCCATCAGCTGCTTGTACGCCTTCGGATCCTTGTCCTTGAGCTGAATGATGGGCAGCGGGGTGCGCGTGCCGGCGACGACGTCCTCGCCCTGCGCGTCCATGAGGAATTCGCCGTAGAAGTAGTTCTCGCCGGAGGCGGCGTCACGGGTGAAAGCCACGCCGGTGCCGGACTTCTCTCCCATGTTGCCAAAGACCATCGACTGCACGTTCACCGCGGTACCCCACTCGTCGGGGATGCCGTTGAGCTTGCGGTACACGTTCGCGCGCGGATTGTTCCACGAGCTGAACACGGCGCCGACCGCGCCCCAGAGCTGCTCCTGCGGATCGTCGGGGAAGTTCTTCCCGGTTTCACGCTTGATGGCGGCCTTGAACTCTGCAACCAGCTGCTTGAGATCCTCGGCGGTGAGCTCGATGTCGAGTTCCACGCCGCGGGCTTTCTTCTTCGCTTCGAGGATTTCCTCGAACGGGTCGATGTCGTCCTTGGTCTTGGGCTTGAGGTCCAGCACTACGTCGCCGTACATCTGCACGAAACGGCGGTAGGAGTCGTAGGCGAAGCGCTCGTTGCCCGAACGGTTGATCAGTCCCTGCACCGTCGTGTCATTGAGACCGAGGTTGAGAATGGTGTCCATCATGCCGGGCATGGAGGCGCGGGCGCCCGAGCGCACGGAAAGAAGAAGCGGATTCTTCGCGTCGCCGAACTTCGCCTTCATGTCGCGTTCGACCTTGCGCAGGGATTTTTCCACCTGGTCTTTCAGCTGCTTCGGGTAGGTCAGCTTGTTGTCGTAGAAATACGTGCAGACGTCCGTGGTGATCGTGAAGCCGGCCGGAACGGGCAGTCCGATGTTCACCATCTCGGCGAGGTTCGCACCCTTGCCGCCGAGCAGGTTTTTCATGTCGGCTTTGCCGTCGGCTTTCTTGCCGCCGAAGAAGTACACGTACTTCTTTCCGCGCGGAGCCGCTGCTCGTGTTTTCGCTTTGGATTTGGCCATGAAGGTCCTCCAGGAAAAAGTTCAAAAGTGTATGGACAGTATCAGTATTCGGGTTCCATCAGGCGACTCCCCCGCGTCCATGGTTCGCCGGAATTCACGATATCTGCTAAAGATACGGAAATATCAAATGCGAGGATAGGGTGCAGGCTGTTCCCGCGTATGAGAATTCTATTATCTTGACCATACGCCTCGTCCGGGAAACATCCGCGAGATATTTTTGTTCTACAGAGACCATATTCCAGCAAGGACAGTCAGGACATGCGCATTATCACCGTTCTTCTTTTCTTTCTGTTGACGGCGTCTCCGACGGCCGCCCAGTCCTTTGAAGCTGCGCTCGCACGCGGGGACAGCGCGCAGGCCGCGCTGGATATCGAGGCCGCGCTGCGCTTCTACCGCCAGGCGGAGCGACTCGCACCCGCCCGTGCGGATGTGCTCTGGAGATTGTCCCAGCTGCATACCGAAATGGCGGCGGGCGAAGAGGACGAAGGACGCGCGCAAAAGCTGTGCGACCGTGCCCTCCGCTACGCCGATCGTGCGAACGAAGCGTCCCCGCGCAATGCCATGGTGCAGGTCTCGTATGCGATCGCATATGGACAGCTGTCCCTTGTCGCGCCCAATGACGACAAGCTCGATCTCAGCAAGAAGGTCAGGGAGTACGCGATGCGCGCCCTGGAACTGGACAGGGAAAACTCCGTGGCCATGCTGGTGCTGGGCATCTGGCACAGGGAAGTCGCCTCCCTCAACTGGGCGCTCAAACTGCTGCTCGATGCGGTATACGGCGGACTCCCGGACGCCAGCCTGGAGGAGTCGCATCAGCTGCTCTCCTCGGCTGTCAAACTCCAGCCCGGACAGATCATGCCCCGCCTCGAACTCGCGAAGACACTGATCGCGATGGACCGCGAACGCGAAGCCCGGCAGCAGCTGCGCAAGGCGGTGTCTTTGCCGATCGGTGCGCTCGGCGACGACAAGCGCATTCGTGAAGCGCGTGAACTTCTCGAGGACCTTTAAGACTACCGGGATGCGAGGGAGGAGAGGAATGCCTCGCCAATGCAGTCGGCGAGGGGATGCGCGTCAGGGAGACGCTCGGGGTGCCAGTGCAGGCAGAGGAGGAAGGGCTTTCCCACGGGTGATTTCCATTCCAGCGCTTCCGCCAGTCCGTCCGCGCTGCGTGCCGCGACGGACAGACGCGGCGCGACGATGTCCACCCCCTGGTGGTGCGCGCTGTTGACCCAGCCCTGCCGTTCTCCCGTAATCTTTTCCAGCATGGAACCCGTTTCGATACTTACATCGTGAACACGGTCCTCGTCCGTGATGCGGTGATGTCCGTCGTAGCCGGCCTGCGGGAGATCGGCGATGAGCGTGCCGCCCAGTGCGACGTTCATGATCTGCAGGCCGCGGCAGATGCCGAGCATGGGGAGGCCGCTGCCGACGGCATGACGGATCGCGGCCAGCTCGAGCGCATCACGCGCGTCGTCGATGCTGCAGAGGGGACGCAGTTCCTCATGCCCGTACAGCAGGGGATCCGGGTCCCCTCCGCCGGGAAGCAGCAGTCCGTCACTGCGTCCGAGCACCTCGGCGACATCCTCGCCGGGAGTGAGGAAACGGATTTCCGCTTCGGGCGCGAGCCGGCGCAGCCAGCGGACGTAGTTTCCGTGCTCTTCAGGACGCGTGCTGGTCAGGGCGATGCGCGGCATGGAGGAAATCAGTTGTCGGCGGGATCGGTCGGGGCGTTCGCAGCGGCGGCCTGCTTCGACTCCATGCGGAGGAGGTACTCCCAGGAATAAATGCCGCTGTCGTGGCCGTCTCCCCAGACGGCGGCCACGGCATAGTTGCCGATCGGGGTGAGGCTCTTCAGGTCGTACTTCCCCGGTCGCGCAATGGGCAGCTGCACCGGCATCTTGACTTCACCGAAAATATCGGATTCGCCGGAGCATTCGGCACAGGGACACTCGTCACGGAATATCTGCAGGGGGAAGCGTGTGATGTGGCCGTCGGACCAGGCGATGCGCAGTTCGCGGTTTTCCTCGAGCTTGAAACTGCTGGGCTGCGGTACGGCGGCGGAACGTGCTGCGGTCACGGGTTATCCTTTCGGAGGTGTTGCGTCGAGAATGACCACGGGCATCTCGCCGAGCACTTCGGCGGTGTGCATTTTCGCCTCGGGGACCACGAAGCGTTCCCCCGGCTTGAGAATGTGGTCGGTGTCGTCCATGGTGATTTTCATCGCGCCGCTGAGCACGATGTGGATGGTGTCATGCTCATGCATGTGGGGCGGAAAGCACATCCCTCCGGGATAGCTGTACACGTAGATGTTGTACCCCTCATCCTTCAGCTGCTGCTTGATGGCTGCTACCTGTTCGCTGTCCATTTAGTAGCTCTCCGATTCATTGGGAAAATGACCGCTTTTCACATCCTGTATGTACTGCCGGAAGGCCTCGTCCATGGCGTCGGCCAGCGCGGCGTAGCGCCGCACGAAGCGGGGACGAAAATCCTCGAACAGCCCCAGCATGTCGTGTGTGACGAGAATCTGTCCGCTGCACTGCACGCCGGCGCCGATGCCGATGGTGGGGATGGAAATGCTTTCCGTGATGCGGGCGCCCAGCGTGGCCGGAATTTTCTCGAGCACGATGGCGAACGCCCCTGCTTCCTGCAGGGCCATGGCGTCGTCGACCAGCTCTTCCGCCTCGGCTTCCGAGGTGCCGCGGGGACGGTAGCCCCCGAACTTGAGTATGGACTGCGGCATGAGGCCGATGTGCCCCATGGTGGGAATCCCTTCTCCGGAAATCTTTTCCACCACCTTCGCCACGCGACGGCCGCCCTCTACCTTGACGCCATGCGCCAGGGTTTCCTTCATGACACGTCCCGCGCTGCGGAAGGCTTCCTCGGTGGTGACCTGGTAGGACATGAAGGGGAGGTCGGTGATCACCATGGCGCGGCGCACGATGCGGCTGACGGCCTTGGTGTGGTATATCATTTCGTCGAGGGTGACGGGCAGGGTGGTGGGATTGCCCTGGAAGACGTTGCTCACGGAATCACCGACCAGGATGAGGTCGATGCCCGCATCATCGAGAAGACGTGCGGTAAGGAAATCATACGCCGTCAGGCAGGCGATGGGTACGCCCGCGTCCTTCATTTCCTGAAGGGTGCGCGTGGTGACGCGCTTGCTGGTCTGTGGAGTTTCCGTACTCATTCCTCGCGCTCTTCGTCCACGTGAATGTACTCATTATCGTGCAAAGTTGAAAAATGCAGCCCCCAGGCCTGTTCGAAACCGGCACGGACCGCGTCCCGAACCTCATCGCGTCCGACGGGACGCTGCATGATGTCCTCGAGCGTGATGGTGTGCCTGCGCATGTCCTGCCGCAGCTGCTCTTTCACCTCGTCGTCCACGGCAAGGTAATCAGCGAGTCCGAGATGCGCTTCGCCGATCAGGATGGATCCGTGCTGCAGGACGGCGCTGCCGATGCGGCGCTGGGCACGGCCGACGAGTTTTTTTCCGCCGAATTCGATTTCGTAGCGGGCGCTGCTCGAGAAGCACGGAATGCTGCCCGGCTCGCGGTACAGCTTCTGGAAGTCAGGCTGGGCTTTGGCGATGTCGATTTCAGGGACGAGGAGTTTGAGTCCCGCCGTCAGCGCCTCGCTGATGAGACGGTACACCTCCATGACACCGCGTCCCTCGGAAGGCATGACGATGCTGTAGGTGAGCTCTTCGGCGTGCAGAATCGCGCGTCCCCCGGTGGGGCGACGCACAACGCCGATGCCGTCGGCCGCAGTGCGCGTGCGATCGATTTCCTCGTCCTTCTGATGCCGGCCGAGCGAGATGCACCATGGCTTCCAGTGGTAGACGCGCAGCAGTGGCGCGGCACGCCCGGCATCCAGCGCCTCGGCGCGGCGCAGGTCGGAGTCCATGTTCCATGCGCCGTCATGGGCGCCGGTGTCAAGAAAGCCAAACGCTGCGGACATCAGATTTCTTCCTGCAGAACGATGGTAGTGAGCATGCGGCCGGAACGCTGGGCGTCTCGTCGCCAGGAATGCAGCAGGGTTTCCTCGTGAATGCTGCAGTGATCGCTGACTTCGATGTTCGCGGCGGGAACACCGCATTGCTCGAGCTGATGCGTATTGAGACCTTTCAGGTCGAGGTGCGGGTTGCCCTCGTCGCGCCGCAGCACCCAGCCTTCGGGGAAAAGGGCGGCGACGTCTTCGCCGACCTCGTAGCAGCAGGATCCTGCGGATGCGCCCACGTATGCGTACAGCGCTTCCGGCTCAACGCCGAATTCCTCGATCACGCGCATCGCGGTTTTCTGCGTGATATGCTCGGCTGTGCCGCGCCAACCGGCATGCACCGCGGCGACGAGGTTTTCCCCCGGTGCATACAGCATGACCGGCACGCAGTCGGCCGTGCGCACGGTCAGTCCCACGCCCGGCTGCCGGGTGATCAGCGCGTCGGTATCGTCGTACACGCCGGCCTGGGTGATTTCGCGGATGGTGTCGCCGTGCACCTGTTTCATGAAAGCGAGATCCTCCGGGTCGAGGTCCAGGCGCGCGGCGAAACGCGCGATATTGCCTGTCACACGCGTGTCGTCGTCACCGAGCCCGTATCCGAGGTTGAAGCCGAACGGTGCGTCGGCCCCCTCACCCTGGCGGGTGCTCTGCGCGAGCCGGGCGTAGGGGAACTGCGCGAGCAGCGTGCTGCGGATCAGTGGAATGGGAGTGCTCATGGGACGTCCTTCCTGCTCAGATCTGTGCGAGGCCTTCTTCGAGATCCTGGATGATGTCTTCGGACCGCTCGATGCCGATGGAGAGGCGGATGCCGCCCGGGTCCATGCCGCGCTGCACCTGTTCCTCGGCCGGAATGGCGCTGTGCGTCATCGATCCCGGATGCTCGATCAGCGTGCGGGTGTGTCCGAGGCTGACCGCGAGCGTGATCGCGTAGGCATGGTCGGCCACGTAGTTGATCATTTTCTCTCCGCGGTCGCGACTGTCCTGCGGTGAGTCACTGTTCAGCGTGAAATACATCAGGGTGCCGGGAGCGAATTTGCCGTCGTAGCTGCGCATCTGCTTCTGCGCGAGTTCGTACTGCGGGAAGCTCGGCAGGCCCGGATAACTGACGGCCTTGACCTTGGGGTGCTTCTCGAGAAACTCCGCGATGGCCATGGAGCTTTCGATCTGCCGCTGCACGCGGAGCGAAAGCGTCGGCAGTCCATACACCAGCACCGGCCAGGCTGCCTTCGGGGAAAGCACGCCGCCGAAATCCTTGCGGTAGAGCAGGAGCATGTCGCGGTATTTCTCCGGTCCGATGACCACGCCACCCATGTCCGTGCCGAAGCCGCCGATGCCCTTGGTCAGCGAGTGCACCACGAAATCCGCGCCCAGTTCGATCGGCCGCTGGCAGTAGGGGGTCGCAAACGTGTTGTCGACCACGATGCGGATGTGCTCGTCCTCGGGCCGCGTGCTGTTGACCTGGCGCACGAGCCCGGCGATGCTGCCGATATCGATCAGCGTCAGCGTGGGATTGACAGGCGACTCGAAGTAAATCACGCGCGTCTCGGGCTTGATGGCCGAGGCGAGCATGTCGAGATCGTGCAGGTTGAGCAGCTGTACGCTGATGTTGTAGCGGGGATACCAGTTCGTGAACAGCGAATACGTGCAGCCGTACATCGTGCGATGCGCGATGACGTCGTCACCCGATTTCGCGAGCACGCCCAGCACGCCGGAAATGGCCGCCATGCCGCAGCCGAAAGTCACGGCGCATTCGCCGCCTTCTGCATAGGCGAGATTCTCCTCGAGGATGTCCTTGTTCGGCTCGCCCAGCCGGTCGTAAATGAGAATGGGCTGCTTGTTGCGGGTTTCGTCCGTCGTGTGCGCGAATTCCACGAAACCCTGGGCGCCGCGCTGCGCCGAATCCAGGCGGTAGGTGGCGGATGAGGTCAGCGGCGGAACCACGTGATGATCGTAATCCCATTTCATCGAATGGGCTTTCCCGTAGATCAGCTGCGTTTCCTTGCTGTAGCGTGTGGTGTTGTCCTCGGCCATGTGAAATTTCTCCGAATCAGGTGCTTGTTTCTATTAGAGTTGCTTATTGCCTGGAGGAGATCATATTCCGCTCCGAAATGTCAAAATACCGCCCGGGAGAGGGAAAAACAACCGCCCGGGAGCCGCAGGGGAGGCGGCTGTGCCGCGGCCCGGGGACTTGAATTCCATTGCCGCACTTTCTTACTATGGATGGATGGTATTCATGCACACGGAGGATGCGAATGACACGGGAAGACGCCCTGCAGCTGCTGCACACGCACACGGAATCCGAAAGCCTGCGCAAGCACGCGTATGCGGTGGAGGCCGCGATGCGGGCCTACGCGGAAAAATTCGGCGACGACGTCGAGGAATGGGGGATGGTGGGACTGCTGCACGATTTCGATTATGAAAAGCATCCCTCGGAAGAGGAGCATCCCTTCGTGGGAAACCGCATCCTCGAGGAGGCCGGCTGGCCGGTGCATATTCGCCGCGCCATCATGTCGCACGCGGACTACACGGGCGTCACGCGCGAGAGCCGCATGGAAAAGACGCTGTTCGCCGTGGACGAACTTTGCGGCTTCCTCATGGCCGTCGCCTACGTGCGGCCCGACCGCAGCATGGCGAGCGTGCAGTACAAGTCGGTGAAAAAGAAAATGAAGGACAAGGGCTTCGCCCGCGCGGTGAGCCGGGAGGACATGACGCGCGGTGCCGAAGAACTCGGCATTCCCTTCGAAGAGCATGTCCCCTTCGTCATCGACGCACTCGCCGGGGAAGCCGACAGGCTCGGGGTGTGACGCGGCGGGGGAGTGGGACAGGAATTCCGGGCAGGGTGAAAAGGAAACGGCCGGCATGATGCCGGCCGTGTGCATTCCTGGAAGCGTGTTCGTCAGGACGTGACGAGATCCGCGAGGGCGGGACCGATGTCGGGGTACTTGAATTCGTAGCCGCTTTCGAGACTGCGCGTCGGCCGCGCACGCTGTCCGCCCAGCAGGGTCTCACCGAGTTCGCCCATGGCGAGCTTGATGACGAATGCCGGAACAGAGAAGCGCGCGGGACGGTTGATCGCCTCGCCGAGGGCCTCTGCAAATGCGCGGTTGCGCAGAATGCCCGGCGCGACAGCATTGAGCGGACCGGACACTTCCGCGTTGTCGAGTGCATGCAGCAGCAGTCCCACGACGTCGTCCACGTGCACCCAGGGAAACCACTGTTCGCCGTTGCCCACCGGACCGCCGGCGAACATCTTGAACGGGGTGAGCAGCTTGTCGAGCACGCCGCCGTTGCGCGCCAGCACAAGGCCGAAACGCGTCGTGACGACGCGCACGCCGTGGTCGCGCGCTTTCTCGACCGCTCCTTCCCAGTCGATGCACAGCGCCGCGAGAAAATCCT
>CAJXSA010000088.1 GCA_913060595.1 uncultured Ignavibacteria bacterium | reverse complement strand
GGTGATATGGATGAGGCGTTGCGCACGGCTCAGGGAAAAATCCGCGGGCGTTACGCAGACCCATGGTACTGGGCGTCATTTATTCTGGTACGCTGAAAATAATTACATGCATGTGCAACATGCACAGATTCCGCGTGTGTAATGAAGGGCAGGCGACATTCTGCACACTGCTTCCCGGCTTCCGCCTGCGCTTCCATACCATTTCCAAGTAAAAGAGGAGAATACCATGCAGAACCTAAGGAAACGGATCGCTTCGTTATGCGGATATGCAATGAACGGCCTGCTGCTCATGGGCGTCCTTGTCTCCCTCCACCTGCATGCCAACGCACAGGAAATGAGCATCGACGACATTCCGTTCACGCGCTCGGAACAGATCATTTCCAGCACAAACCGTGCACAGATGATGACCATCATGGAGGCAGAGGGCTACAGCGTGGAACTCGCCCGGCCAAGACGGGGCCTCGACGCCGAAGAAGACCTCACTCTCCGCCTCCTGGTCTGGAGAATCGATGGATACCGGGCCACCATCATTGTCTCACAGGATGGCAGCTCGCTCATGTTTCACTCTGCAGTGCGATCATCACGGGTTGACTGTGACGACGTCAACCGGTGGAACAGCGATGCACGGTACAGCAGGAGCTATCTCGATGGCGACGGGGATCCCGTCATAGAGATGGACCTGAAACTGACCGGCGGCGTGACCCTCGAACGAGTGCAGTCCTTCCTTCGGACCTGCCATCGCAGCTTCCGCGAATGGTCGCGTTCCGTACTCTGAGAGGATGGGCACATGAAATATATCCTTCAGTCTGCTCTCATTGTCCTTCTCTGTCTTCCCCAGGTCAAGGGCCAGCAATTTCTCCCGGATGACGATCCGCGCGTGCAGACAACGATGCGTGTATACGATCATCTCGTCCGCGCCATTCAGATGACTGCGCCCGCTCCGCAGCTGCTGATGTATCACGGGACCATGTATGTCGCCGCCAGTACATCAAGTAACCAGATCATCATCGACAGCGATCTGTTCGAAATCACGAAACGCTGCGGCACGGACTCCTTGAACGCACTCGCCTGCATCCTCGGTCATGAACTGCAGCATGTCATCGGGCGCGACCACCTGACACGGGAAGTGCGTGATGCTCCGGGAATGAATAACACGGAAGTACAAGCGATATATGATGAACTTGATCCCCACAGAAACCTCGATCACAGGAGATTGATCGAATCCCGTGCTGATCTGATCGGAGCTTATTATGCCTATCTCGCGGGCTATGACCCTCGCCCGGCGGGAAGGAAAATCCTTCGCATCATATACGATACGTATGCGGTGGATTCAAGCGGCTATCCGCCACTCCTCGACAGAGCGAAACTGATCGATATGCAGTACAGGAAGCTCTCATCTCTTCTGCCGCTGTTCGAAACCGGTGTCCGCATGATGATATCGGATCATATCGAAGAAGCCGTTGTCGTTTTCACAAGGCTGCTCGAGGAATTCCCGGTTCGAGAGCTGTACAATAATCGCGGACTGTGCCGCCTGTGGCTGGCACTGGCAAAGGATCAGGAGTTCAGGTATGCACTGCCCTCGATGACGGACACAAAACTTCGCGTATTTTCAAAAACAATGGGGTCGGTCAATGGAAATCAGGACAGAGCCGACTACCTCAGGCTTGCCATCAGTGATTTCCAGGAGGCTGTAAGGAGGGACACAAGCTATCTTCCCGCGAGGCTGAACCTTGCATGCGCAGAGCTCGTCCTCCATCGCGGTGAGAATCAACCGCTCATCGAGGGTATCATGCTGCAGGTACGAAAAGAATTCATACTGCGAGGTGCAGAAGAATACCTGCGATCGGCAACCATCCTCCATGCAATCACGCTCGCCATCGGAAACGAAGCAGAAGAGGCGATCACCCTCTTGGAAGAAGTCCTGAACGATGATCCGGACAATCTCTGGGCAATTCGAAACCTCAGAATAATCGATGCATCCAGAACCCCGGTATCCCTGGATAAATGCGGCGAAAAGCGCCCGGATTATCGTGTTCGCGAACGGATTGCAGCCTTTCGAAGCGGCGGGACCATACGCTTTGAGCCATCGAATATCCCTCCCTTCTATGGCTCTATCTGGTCGCACATGGGAACCAGGGAAGCGACCGCCGTTCGATTTCGGAATCTGGGCAAACGGTCGGACCTCTTTCTTGTGTGGGGCCGTCCTGGCTATGACGGGGAAACGTCCGGGGGAATCTCTGTCGGCTCGACCTCCCAGGATGTGGTCGATGCATATGGCTGCCCACCGTACTCATGGCGATCAACCACCGGGATATGGCATGTGTTTCCCGCTCACCGGATGGCCTTCCACGTCTCCGCAGCTGACCATGTCACCGAATGGATGATCTGGTGGAAAAAAGATTGAACAACAGAACGGAGAGTCCACAATGAAATGCAGATCGCTATTCGTATTCGTTTTGCTGCTCACCGGATCAACGATGTATGCGCAGCGGCTGAATAATGAGTCAGAACACCTTGGCCAGCAAGTCAATTCAGAAGCAGCGGAGCTCGGCCCCCTAATATCACCAGATGGGCGCACCCTGTATTTTGTGCGGGAGGGTCACAGGGAGAACAAGGGGTACGAGGACAGAGAGGATGACCAGGACATCTGGTATTCTACCGCGACGAGCAACGGACACTGGACAGAAGCCCGCAATCTCGGCGCACCGCTCAACGATAAATATCCCAACGGTATCGAGGGAATCAGTACCGATGGCACCACGGCCCTGGTGTTCCTCTATTACAAGGATGGCAAGCCACTCAAGGATGGATACTCCATCTCTCGTAAAACAAAAAGTGGCTGGGGTATCCCTGTAGGAATTGAGATCCCAGGATACGAGGAGTTGAACAAAGGAACGATGTCCACTGCTTCCCTTTCAGCCGATGGGCAGATGTTATTTCTCACCTTCTCCCCCAATGAGGACAACAGCGACTATGATATTTATTACTCCGAGCGGGTATCAGAGCTGCATTGGAGCGAACCGAAACGACTTGCGGTATGCTCGGCCAGCAATGAAGTGACTCCGTTTCTCTCAGCCGATAATGAAACACTCTATTTCTCGAGCGACCGCCCCGGCGGGCTTGGCAGCTTCGATGTCTATGTCACCAGGCGCGTCAGCCGCACATGGGATGAATGGACGGAGCCGGTGAACTGTGGTCCATCGATCAATTCCGAGGGAGGTGACATTTATTACACGATCCCCGCTTCCGGTTCATACGCCTATTTTGTATCGAACGGCGCCGGTGGCAGTGCAGACATTTACCGTGTCGAACTCCCGGACTCCCTTCGACCCAAACCGGTGGTGCTGATCAAAGGCCGGATCGTGGATGCCAAAACCGGTGAACCGCTTGAGACAGATGGGCACTATGAAGTGCTTCCGGGCGGTGAGGAAGTGGGGATCGCCCATGCCAACCCGGAAACGGGTTATTATGAAATAATTCTTCCCTATGGCAGATCATATGGCTTTTATGCCAAAAAGGCAGGATACTATCCCGTCGCTGAAAATCTCGATCTTACCGATCTCACTTCCTACCGGGAAATTGAAAAAAACCTCGCACTTGCCCCTATTGAAAGGGGGGCGGTGATACGCCTCAACAATCTGTTCTTCGATTTCAACAAATCAGAGCTGCGTTCCGCCTCGTACCCCGAACTCGACCGATTGGTCGTGGCAATGAATGAACGGCCGGCGATGAAAATTCGCGTGCATGGTCATACGGACAACATTGGCACGGCACCCTACAATCTCGGGCTCTCAAAACGCCGGGCGCGGGCAGTATACGACTATCTCGTCTCTCGGGGTATCGCGAGCGGACGGGTACGCATCAAGGCATTTGGCCTCAGCAAACCCGTTGCGACGAATGAAACCGAGGAAGGCCGACAGCTGAACCGGCGGGTAGAGTTCCAGGTACTGGAAAAATAGTTCGCGTAAGGTGCAACGCCTCCCTGACTCAGGTGTGTAAGTATGTGTGCGCTGATGTACTTCCGAATACGGAAAGTTCACAGAGGCACACATCACGAGCACACCTGTTTCATGTCATCACGGAGGAGCACCATGAAAACGTATACTGCTATCGTATTCACACTCTTCACTCTCGTCCTGTGTTCTGCTTTACACGCACAGGACACACGCCTCGAAATTACTGACACCGATCCCTGGCTTACTGACAGTGGCTGGATCCAAGGGACATACTGGCACCTGGACTGGCGCAACTCGGAATTGTACGCCTGGGTGCACACGGGATTCTGGTGGCCGCAACCGGCGTGGAATGCACAATGGCTTCGCATCCATCCTGAACCCGGAGACAGTTCTTCCGGACGTTTCTCCTATCGATTGGATCAGAATACGTCGACAGTCATCGCAGTATTCGCGTTCCCAAAGAAATTCTTCAGCGATACCATTCCGCCTGCGAGGAAATTCCTTCCTGACGAATGGTTCGCCTATCCGCACGCTTTCACAGAGCGATACCCCGGTCGCACCTTCATGCACTGTTTCGGACAGCAGTGGTGCAAGAAAGAATACCCGCCTCCATTCACCTACGCACCTCCAGACAATGGCGGCATTTTCTGGTCACCGGAGAATGCCTTCCTGGACGAAGCGGGCGATCTTCACCTCCGCCTGACATTCGATTCCGTACGAAGAAAGTACGTCGGTGCGGAGCTGATATGCACGATGCCATTCTCGACCGGAAGCATCGAAGCAACACTGATAACACCTGTTTCGCATCTCAAACCGAATAATGTCCTCTCCGTGTTTCACTGGGATAACAATCCGTACCAGCGGAACCGTCATGCATTCGGTAAGAACGCGCCCGTCGGACATAATGTCTGGAACGAGTTCGGGATCGAATTCAGCCTCTGGGGTAATCCCGCAGCAAGGGACAATGCCCAGATCACCATTGCACCAATCGACACAGACAACAGGCACGCACAGCGCTTCCAGGTCCCGGACGTGGCACTCACTCTGGAAATCGTCAAAGAACTCGATCGCGTAACGCTTTCAATCTACCGAGACGAGAAAAAAACGCTTCTCAAACGTGTCATGTATGACTCGCTGTATTCAGCAGCCGGGGGTAGCTTTCGTATCAACTTCTGGAATCTGGAAGCGGATACTCTCGGCAATATGCAAGGAGAGGTCGTGTTCCGGGACATTCGTGTCCTCGGCACAAAGCAGACTGCGACAGTGGATAGTGACTGGACGATAACGGGGCATCCCAATCCCTTTTCAGAACGTCTGCACATCAATACAGGGGTCGCACACGGAAACGATCTGAGTATCTCGCTATACGACATGCTGGGAAAATGCGTCTATCGAGGGACCATTCCTCAAGGAGCCCTCACGTGGACTATCGACACCTCGGCACTCCCACTGGGCATGTACTTCTGCATCCTGCACAATGGCTCTGAGATGCGTATGAAGAACTTCCTCAAGCGGGCATTGCCATAATCCGTGGTCGCACGGCAACCTCCGGATGATCTACATATGCAAGGAAAGCGGTTCGTGCTCCAAGCACCTGCTTCCTTCCGCGGCAGCTATCACATCAGCGCCTGGGAATCTTTCATCATGACACGGAACAGATATGGACCCAAAGTGGAAACCGGACAGGAACAGCGAAGAAGCCGAAATGCTGCAGCAGATCGGCTCACTCCTGCGGCAGGTATGCGGACTCGATGTCCGCACCGACATTGCACGGGGGGCCCTTGAGACTGCCTCCCCGGTGACCGCAGGGGTGCTCGCGGTAGCCGGGAAACAGCGTGAGGATGTCCTCGAACTCACCTGCTGGCTAATCGACATCCTCCAACACACTCCCCTCCCGGCGGATGCGCTGTTCCGAGAACTGCAGGCACTCGGAGACGGTGGCGTCCCGCTGCGCTTCCGCGTACGCTCGCACCCGGAGAATCGCGATCGCCTGCTGCTCGGTTTCGTCCTGCACATCGATTTCCAGCATCCGTCCCTCAGCCGCATGGCGCGGCTGCGCGATGTATTCACACGGCTCGAGTCCTTCGCGAACACGCTGCAGCGATTACTCCCCGTACCCATGGGAGAAGACCGTGCCGCACTCCTCCGCAGCTACGAGCAGTTCCGCGAACACCTGCAGCCGGTGTTTCCCATCGACGACGATGCGCCCGCCATACCGGACACGCATGCGGGAATGGTGCAGCGCATGCTGCAGCACCTGCATGCCGGACTCCCCTGCTTCCTCGTCAGTCCGGCCCCGCTGCGCGCACGCATTCTCCTGTCCTGCCTGTCCCGTGCCTCCCGGGACAGGGGCGGTCCGACACTCGCCACCGTGCGGGATCTATTCCTCCCGCCGCACAACCTCCTCCAGCTCGCGCAGCGGGCACCGGGAGCCGTCGTCCTGTCCCTAAGTACACTGCTTCCCGGACCGGAGCTTCGTCCCCTGCTCCTTCCCGCTTTGCAGGCCCTCTCCTCCGCCGGTCGACCCGTGATCATCCTCCTCACCCCGCAGCAACGCAACCAGCTCGCCGTTGCGACCGACATCCAGGAGGAAATCCGCTCCCTGGTCATCGAACCCCCGTGCTTTCCCGCGGTGTTCATGCAGCATTTTACTGCCCGTCAGGCGGCCGATGAAGACGGCCGCTGTTCCGCGGAGGATCTCACCGAGCTGGGCAGGCGCATGCAGCGGGCACTGAAGGACTGCACACCGGAAGAAATCGAGCAGCTGGCACTTCCGGTCGCGCGCAGGGAAGTCGCGATGCTGAAACACCCCGGCGAAGGCTCCATGTCCCCTGCCGCGTTCATCCTCTCCCTTGAAGACACCGTGCAACAGACAGAGAAAAGGTAATCCCATGAACACCTGGAAAATTTATCCGCTCGACCAATACGACCTCGCCGGCAGCTACGATCTCGTGGAGCTGCAGAGTCCGCCCGGCCTGACGAACATGATCGTTCCCAAGCGTACCATCGACCTGCTTTTCACGGCTCTTTTTATCACGGGAAACAACTGTCATCTGCACGGCAGCAGCGGCAGCGGGAAGACGACGCTCGTACAGTGCCTCACGCAGGTGCCGGAAAACATTCCTCCCCTCTGTGAGGCCTATGGCATCGAGGAGTTTCGCGTGCAATGCTTCTCCTTCCCGATCACGGCTGTGGAAACAAGCGCAGAACTCTACCGCTTGCGTTCGATCTCACCGGAGCGAGGAACCTACTACGAAGACTCAGAGCTCTGGCAGTGGCTGACCTGGGTTGACGAGCAGGAAGATGGAGCGGAAGTGTACGTTGCTCACATCCGCGAACTGTTCCGGGGACAGGAAGCTGTCGAGCATGCCCTGCTGGATATCATCAGTGATGGTCCGCTCACCGCACCCGACGGACGCGTGCTCCGGCGATGCGGGAAACGTATTCGCTGGGTAGCGGATTCGAATATGGGGGTGACTTCTGCCCTGGTGAACCAGGCTGATAACGCTATCCTCCGCAGGTTTCCCGTACAGCGCCATATCGAGCCCACCCCGCATGCCGAGCGGGTGATACTCGAGCGGCTATTAGAGGCAGAGCAGCTGCATTACATCCCCAAACACCTCGAAAGCATGCTGATGCTCGGTGCCAGGATTCGGGAGATGCAGCAGAGAGACGGCCGCTTCCTCTCCATCACCCCGGGCATACCGCTATATCTGGCGATTATGAAAATTGCCGGACAACAGAGTACCATGGATTTTCCCGACCTCCTCCTGCACACGCTCTTCGGTGCCTCTTCCGACGAACAGGAGCATTTGCCCGCAATGTTCGAAGAAGCCTTCGGCCAAAGGAAGGCGAAGGCCGCCCTGCTCCCCGTCGGCGAAGACCTGCTTTGAGGTGGACATGCGTGACCTGAGAACAGACCGCCACATCCCCGTGCCGTATCATCACCGCCTGTGGTGGAAGGGCATTGCGCTCTCCGCGGCCATCTCGCCGCATATCAATCCCGGACTCCGTGCGCTCGCCCACGACAGCTACCTGCATGCGTATCAGCGTGCGCGTCGCACCGCGCTGCATGCCATGGGCTACTATGCGCGTCCCCCGGTGAAGGCGCCGACCTCGCCCCTGACCGTGCTCGCCCTTTCTCCGCGCTGGCCACGTGCGGCAGCACCTTCCGCCGGCATTGCCCTGGCCTGCTTTCTCGAAGCCCGTGCCCTGACAAAGTTTCTCTCCCTCGACTGCAGTTCCCGTGAAACGGAAATGCAGCCTCTCGCGCTGGCAAGCGGACTGTCGCGAGAGCAGGTCGAACATGTGGTCGGCATGACAGCCAATGCCGTGGAAACGCGGCTGCTCGCGACGCTGATGACGCGCAGGCCGTCCCTCGCCATCATCGATGCATACCGCACCTTCGATGCGTCCCATCTGGACCTTCGGCAGCTTCGCACGATGAAAGATATGCTCGATGCGGCGTTACTGCACGGCGACCTCCTCCCGCCGCTCAGTGCCCTTGACCTGCACCCGCAGACCCGGAGCATCCTCCGGGACATCCTCCGCGCATCCGCTCCGTATCTGCAGGATCTGGACGATATTGATGAGGTGGAGGCGATACCCATCGGCAGGGCATGGACATTTGCGGTGAGCGAAGTCCTGCTGCAGCATGTGAAAGCCGCGCAGCGAAAGCGTACGTCCGCAGGCAGGGAGCGAGAGTTCATTCCCCCTGCGCGTCACCAGCATGCCCCGGATCTCAGGGACGAGGATGACGAAGAGACGAGTGAGAGGAAACCGTCCGGGCGAAACGGGCAAGAGTCCGGCCGGGACTCGGGAAATTCCGGCCGCTCGGGAAATTCCGGCCGCTCCGGGAAAGAAAAGAAGGAGAAAATCGTCAGGGAATACCGGGAGACCGCGCGCAGGGCGACGGCAGCAAATCCCGAAGCGACCTGGGCGTCGCCGGAGTATCTCTCCGCCATGCTCCGTAAGCAGAGTTTTGCAAAACCGGAAAACCGCGTGGAGCAGAGCTGGGATATCAGCCATCATATCGTGCTCGCCACAGGAGAGATCCCGCCGCAGGAGCTGCGGGAGATGGAACTGCACGGTCGCGCGTCCGAGGAGGCTACCCGCGCACTCGAAGCCGCCGCGCGGCCGCTCGCCCGGGAACTCATGAAAATCCTCTACCGGAATACACGATCCACCACGCTCGTCAGACGACAGTCCAGTGGCGCCCTCGACGGCACGACTCTGGCGACGGCGCATTTCCGTGAAGGTGTCTACCGCAAGCGGGTGCGGCAGCTGGAGTCCGGTCGCGGCAAGCCGGTCATCGCCATAGCCGGAGATTCCTCCAGTTCTCTCACGGAAATGCAGGCGGAGCTTATTTCCCTCATCATGGCGGCATTCATGCAGGCGCTCAACGGACGTCTCCCGGTGTTCGGCGCGCTTTATTCGGGAATGCGTTCGCTTCCCGATCCCCGCTTGCAGCCGGAAATCCGCTGGGTGCAGCATGCGGATAGGCCACGCGGACTCGCGGAAACAATGCGCGCGCTTGCGAGTTTCACGCGCGGCATCGGCATGCAGGCGGACGCCCTGTCCATTCGTCACATCATTCAATCCGCGGCGCAGTATCAGCGCAGGCGGCTGCCGGGCGGAAGGCACGGCACGCTCTTCTTCGTTCTGATCACGGACGCGGAATGGCGGAAGTGCCTGCCGACCGAGGAGAGCGCGGTAGATGAAGTGCGCAGTGTCGTGAAAGCGCTGCGCCGGAAATACCGTATTCATTTCACGCTCGCGGTGGTTGGTGATGCCGCGACGGGCATCGACGATCTCGTCGACGCCTCCATCCGCGTGCATGATGCGGAACTGCATGACACGGCGGCGGTGACGCGCAAGATCAGCACGTACGTGGCCGGCATGCTCCGGGAGCACGGTATTCGATAACGCATTTTCCCTGTCCAGGAGGCAGCATGAACCACAGAAAACGCACGGAAGCATCACGCGTCATGGAACACGAAATGGCACGCGCGCTGCAGCCGCTCCTGGATACCGTGAGAGAACTGGACGGCATTAGGGGCGAACTCGAACAGCTAGGTGGCAGGCACGCGCATCTCGAGCAGATCACGCGTCTGCTGCGGAGACCCATCGCACTGTCCCACGGGGGCAGGGATGGCAAGGGCTGTCTCGCGGACCGGCAGCAGCTTACGGGACTGCTCAGGCACATCACCCATGGAGCCGTGCACATGGAGGTCCGTAATGCGCGCACGGTATTCATCCCGATGTACCATATTTGCCGCACCGGCGCCAGTCCCCTGATCTCCCCATGCCCGGTGGTGGAAGACATCTACCTTTCTCCATCGTTCCCACGCGAGGATGATCGTTACTTCCACGACGGCACGCTCGGTGCCCGGCGCGCACATATCCGCATGGCACCGTTTCGCAGCAGCGTGCAGGAGATTCTCGGCACATCGGAAACGGCTTCTACCGTCGATGCGACTCTTGTCGATTTGGCCACCGCCTTCTTCAGCGCCTGCTGGGACGAGGCCCAGTGGCCCGCGATCGTGCTGTCCCGCTGTATCGGTTCGCCCTTGCAGGAACTGCGTCCGTCAATGGAGCTCCTGCACCTGGCGGCAACCGCCGAGCCGTCGGTGCTCCGTCAGGCCGCCCATGAGAATGAGACGGTCCACCGTTTCTTTGCGCAGGCATATCCACAGCCCTGGCTCATTCAGTTTCTCGACATGTTGCCCGCGATGAAGGGGTGGGAGTTGATGCGGATCAGTAGACGCGCCGCAGAACTGTACCGCACGCTCGAAAAGGAATATGCGCAGCTGCTCCGCACACGGGTGCGGTGGGGACTCGACTCCCGCCGACCCGAGCTCTGGCAGGCCCTGTATGCGAACCTGAACAGAATTGAATTCCTCGAAGACGCATTGCGGCATGACGACCACGTCACATCCTGGGCCCGCCTGCTGAATACGAAGGCCGCACAGCTGGCACGGAGCCTGCTGTCCATGTGACAATCACAATCACACCGGCATCCGCCGGCAAGGAGGATATAATGACTGCTTCGGATATCGCCATCATCGCAGGCAGCGCCAGCCGCCTGCTCACCGCCACAATCTGCGCAGATCTCGGCGTGCGTCCCTGTGAGACGACCGCCAAGGTCTTTTCCGAGGGAAACGTTTACGTGAGTATCAATGAGAATATCCGCGGACGCGACGCCTGTATCATCCAGTCAACGACTGTGCCGGTCAACAGGAATCTCATGGAAATGATGTTCTTTATCGACGCCGCCCGGCGTGCTTCGGCCCGATCCGTCACTGTGGTGATTCCCTGGTTCAGCTATGCAAAAGGAGACAAACGCGACAACGACGAGCGGGTGTCCATTCGCGCGCGGGTGTGCGCGGATATGCTGGAAACCGCGGGAGCGGACCGTGTGCTCGCGGTCGACCTGCATGCGCCGCAGGTGCAGGGATTCTTCCGTATTCCGGTGGATAACCTGCAGGCGATCGGCGTGCTCGGCGAGGCGCTGCGTCACCAGCTCGACGAGAACAGCGTCAGCGTTGCGCCGGACGCCGGCTCCGCCAAACGTGCGCGACAGTTCGCGGAGCGGCTGCGCCTCCCCCTCGCGGTCGCCGACAAGCGCCGGCGGGCGCACGACGAGAACGCGGAAGTCCTGGAAATCATGGGCGATGTACGGGGGAAAACTTGCCTTATTATCGATGATTTCACCCTCAGCGGAAAAACGCTCACCTCCGCCGCCGACCGGCTTCTC
>CAJXSA010000087.1 GCA_913060595.1 uncultured Ignavibacteria bacterium | reverse complement strand
CCAATCCGCTGTCGCTGAACTCGGGCACCGGCACCACGCTGCAGTACAACGTGGCCGAAGACAGTCACATTCGCCTGAGTGTTCGCAACATGCTCGGACAGGAAGTCGCCACGCTGGTTGACGCGCCCATGGCGGCTGGCTCTTACAACGCGACCTGGTATCCCACGGGCATCCCGGCAGGAAACTACATCGCCACGCTGGTCGCGGAAACCGCCGCATCCGGCAACGCCGAGATTCGCCATCTGCAGATGCAGATCGTGCGATAAGCTTGCCTTTGCACATCGGAAATTCGAAATTAAGGAAGCGCAGCGATGCGCTTCCTTTATTATAGCGAAAGGCCCGCCTATTGCTCCTGATAGAGATCAAACCCAACACCTGCGACTTCTGCGGCTGCTGTGTCGGCGTCTGTCCCGAAGACGCCATCGAACTGCAGGAAGCGCAGATTTCGATTATCGAAGAGCGCTGCACGAACTGCGCAAAATGCGTCTGGGTCTGTCCCTTTGAAGTCCTGCTCTTCAACAAGCCTCAGAAAACGAAGGCGGAAGCATGAAGCAGGAGTATGATGTCATCGTGGTCGGCGCGGGTCCCGCCGGCAGCACCTGCGCCCGCTATGCAGCCGCGCAGGGAGCCTCCGTGGTCGTGCTCGAAAAAGACCGGGACGTGGGCATGCCCGTCCGCTGCGGCGAGGCGGTGAGCAACCGCAGCCTGGAGAAAATCGTCGACATCGATCCGCGCTGGATCGCCGCGACCATCAGGCGTTTCCGCCTCGTGTCACCATCCGGCCAGATCGTGGAACCCGACCTCGGGGGACACGGCTTCGTGCTCGAACGCCGTCTCTTTGACTATGACCTTGCACGCCTTGCCGTTGAAGCCGGTGCGGAGGTGCACACGAAAAGCTATGTCGACGGACTGCTCCCCTCTGAAAACGGCTGGCAGGGAGTTGCGCTGCAGTGGAAGGGGGAACGGCGAGAGATCCGGGGGCGCATCATCGTCGGTGCGGACGGCGTGGAATCACGCGTCGGCAAATGGGCGGGCGTCGATACCACGACGCATATGCGCGACATGGAGACCTGCGCACAGATGACACTCAGCAACGTCGATCTCGAAGACGATGCGTGCGAATTCTACTTCGGCAACGACACCGCTCCTATGGGCTATCTCTGGGTGTTCCCGAAGGGCAACGGCATGGCCAACGTCGGTGTGGGCATAAGCGGCATGGCTTCGAAGCAGCGTGCCGCCATCCGCTACCTGAAGGATTTCATCGCCCGGCGCTTCCCCGGGGCGGGCGTGCTCACCACCGTCGCCGGCGGCGTGCCCTGTGCCGTCACCGTCGATACGCTGGTGAAGGACAACATCGTGCTCGTCGGAGACGCAGCGCATCAGGTCAACCCCATGTCAGGAGGCGGAATCACCAGCGGTATGTTCGGCGGTAAAATGGCGGGCGAAGCCATCGCCCGCGCGCTCGCACGCGAAGATCTGACGCTGCTGCAGGAGTACCCCAGGCAGTGGGAAAAAGACATCGGCGCGAAGCACCGCACCTACCACCGCATGAAATCCGCCGTGTACAAATTCCCCGACGAAACGCTGGACGACATCGCCAGGAAGGTCCTCGCCCTCAGCCCGGAAAAGCGTACCATCTGGGGAGTCTTCCGCACCGCCCTGCGTCACCAGCCCGCGCTTGTGTGGGAGATGGTCAAGGTCTTCGGTCTCGGCAGGTAGATTGCATTTCTGCATATCCGACCCTATATTCCTTTAAAACAGTCCCTTAGCATACTCAACAGACGCGGAGGCGCCATGAACGCCGTGCAATCCCTGACGTCCTGGGCGGATGCGCATCATCCGAAATGGCTGGATGTGCTGCGCATATTGCTGGGAGTCGTACTGTTCATGAAAGGACTCAGCTTCATCGTCGACAAGGAGATGACGCAGCACATTCTTCATGAAAATAATTTCGATTTCATCAGCGTGCTGCTGCTGCATTATGTCATCATTTTCCAGATGGCGCACAGCGTTCTCATCGCGATCGGACTGATCACGCGCATTGCCATCGCGGCGCAGATCCCCATCGTGCTCGGCGCCGTCATACTCATTGCGACGACAGGCAGCTTCGCTCCGCTGGATTCCGACCTCTGGCTGGCCGTCATTCTGCTGTTCCTTCTCGTGTTCTTTTTCATCTACGGCCCCGGCCCCCTTTCCGTCGACGGCGCGCTCAAACGGAGGCGCGGCACCGACGCCGACGCCTCCGCGGCGGCCTGATCACTTCAGGGCGAACTTGACCGGAATCATCACCATGACCTTCACGGGCTCTCCATTGTCCGTGCCGGGTTTGAAACGCACCTGCCGCACGGCATCCAGCGCCGCCTGGCTGAGCATGTCGTTCGGACTTCTCTCGATTTCGACATCATCGATCATTCCCGTTTTTCCCACGTACGCCTTGACGAACACCGTTCCCTGAATGCCGGCCTTTGCGGCTTCCTCAGGATACGTGATGTGTTTCGCCAGTTCCTTGATACCGCCGATAAGCTCGGGCACAACCTCAACTTCATCGAGATATTCCGCGGGATCGACAGCTTCGTTGCCCTGTGCCTGAAGGGGCACCGCAAAGAGCAGCAGAGCGACGATAATATACATGGCTTTCATTTGTCCTCCTTGTTCTCTGGACCGGCACCGCACAGTTCACCTGTTCGCCGCGGGCGCCAGCCCTGCGATTGAGATTTTCTTGAATTTTCGGAAATATCTTCACCCGCCTTTCGCGGCGAGGACGCGTTCATCGATGCGGGTAATTCACTTCAGTCGAAAGCGTATCGGTACGCTGATATCACCAGCCAGTACCTTTCCGTTCCTGCGCGCGGCCTTGAAGTCCGTATTTCGCACGGCATCCATCGCCGCCTGATCGAGAAGAGGATCCACGGAACTGAGTACGTTGACATAGGCCGGCGGACCGTCACGCATGATCATGGCCTGCACCACCACCGTTCCTTCTATTTCATTCCGCATCGCTTCTTTCGGGTAGGTGATCTGCTTGCTCAGCGCTGCGAGTCCGCCGACGATTTCAGGACCATGCCCGCTCTTCCAGTCACCTTCCTTGCTGTATCGAACCTTCGAAAATATCGGGTCACCCAGCCGCAGCTGTCCGCTGCCATCTGCCGTACTGTCGCCGATCCACCGTTCATGCACCTCCCTGTTCGTTTCAGTGTAGGTGAGCGTCGGTGCGTCCTCGCTGCAGCGCCACGAAAGCGGGACAGCCAGCAGCAGCAACAATACGACGACCATGCGATGGATGCGTCGGGATCCCGTGCGTCCGGGGTGCTCGAACAGACGAGTGATGCGCTGCACGAATCCGCGGCGCGTTTCGAAGAAACAGGTCCCCGTCTGCACGATGCGTGCCGGCTGCGCTTCTGCGAAGCGAAGCAGCAGGCGACCGTAGTCCACCGCGCGCGTTCCTGTTCGCGCGAGCGCCTCCGCATCGCAGATCTGTTCACGATAACGGAAGAGACGAATGTTCAGCAGCCAGACCAGGGGATTGAGGACGTAGAAAATCTGCACGAGCGTCTGCAGCAGCACCGCCGCGCCGTCCCTGCGCTCGATGTGCGCGTGTTCATGATGGAGCACCGCGAGCAGCACCGTGCGCGGTCCGCTGGCGATCTCTTCGGTGACATAGATACGCGGACGCCAGATTCCCGTCGCAAGCGGTGAGGGAATGCGCGAAGAAACGAGGACCTGCGGTCCACGTTCCCATGCGTCATGCTGCAACGGACGGGCGCCGGTCAGCTGTCTGCGCAGCCGCAGGGTGCGCAGCGTCACGAAAAGGGCGAAGAGCAGCGACGAGGCGAACAGAACCGCTGCCGCGATGCCGGGAAGAGACAACGTTCCCGCAACGGGGCCGGCTCCCAGCGCCTGCACATCGACGGCAGGAAGTGTGAATATCGCGGTCGCATCGATCGGATCCGAAACAGGAAGGAAAAACACGGGCGGAATCACGGCCTTGATGAGTGCCGTCATCCAGAGGAGATAGCGAAAACGGGGCGTTGCGCTGCGCAGCAGCGTATCCGCCACGAGTACAAGAAGCACGAACACCGCCGTCTGAAGCTGCATCGTCAGCCAGCCGTTGAGCAGCGCGGGCGCATCGGCATGGAGAAATTCAAGCGCATTCATGACCGCTCCTCCTTCTGTTCCTGCTCGTCGAGGAGCCGCCTGAGCTGCTCCCTGTCCTCCTCGGTAAGCTTCCGGTTGTTGACCAGGTACGATGCCATGGCGCCGAAGGAACCGCTGAACATGCGCTCGGCCACCTGGGTGATGCCCGCGTCGAGCACCCTGTCCCGCCGCACCGCAACGGTGTAAAGGTTCACCATGCCGGCCTTTTTCCTGTGAAGAAAGCCTTTTTCCACAAGGATGTTCATCAGCGTCTGCACCGTCGTGTACGCCTTCTCCTCATTGGGATAGGCGCGTTCAAGGACGTCGCGCACGGTGACGGCGTCTTCATACTGCCAGATCACCTGCATCAGCTCCCATTCCGCCGCGGACAGTTCGTGCTTTTTTCGGGCCATGATTTCTCCTGATCTCCTAATTCTTTAGTAACTATACGAAAACATTAGGAGGTTGTCAAGGGGAAAATGCGATTACGCGGATTTTTGGGGATTACGCAGATGCTTTACCACGGATTACGCGGATTACGCAGATGCTTTACCACGGATTACGCGGATTACGCGGAGGGGTTGCAAAAAAAAACCGGCCGCCGTGGGGGACGAGGGCCGGTGTGAAGAGGCTTGTGGGGCGCGAATCAGAAGCCGGAGACGAAGCCGACGGCTGCGCGGGGCGTTTCGTTTTCGAGGTCGTAGGTGATTTCACCGATGAGGCGGAGGTTGCGCGCGAGCAGGCGGCTGGCGCTGAACGTGGCCGTGTGATACACCTGGTTGAGGTCCGCGATTTCGCTGTTGTTGTAGAGGGCGACGAAGGCCCAGTTCGATTCGGGACCGCCAGGCATGTACACCAGTTCCGCCATGATGCCGTCCATGGTCATTTCCTGCAGCAGTGTCCCATCCGTTCCGGCGACGGGGATATCGCTGTCCACGCGTTTGAGATACTGCGCGTTGAGCTCGATGTACTCATTGCCGATGGTGACGTCCGGTCCGTAGTATTCGACGACGTTCTTCACGTCCGCGAGATTGACGGGCACGCTGCCGCCGCCGAAGGAGACGTCGCGGAAGAGCTCTTCACCGCGATAATAGAAGCCGCCGACGCGCACGGGACCGACGCTCTGAGAGGCGCGGAAGGCGAAGGCCTTGCCGTTGTCGACGTCGAACACCGTGCCGTCCGCTTCGCCGATGCCGTTGCCGTTGAGCACCTCCCCGACCAGGTCGAGTCCGAAGTCGAATCCGTAGGTGAGTATCACACCGCGATCATAGGTGAGGTTGGCGTGCGAGTAGGACGGTCGCATGCGATAGACTTCATAGTCCTCAAGCGTCAGGCGCAGCTCGCGCTTGAACAGCGGGTCGCTGACCTGGAACTGTCCGACCATGATGTCGAGTTCGGTGCCGAAGAGGTTATTGAAGTGCACGTAGGCGTCCTCGAGTCCGGCCACTTCCCCGCGTTCGTTCATGTAGAAGTACATATAGTAGCCGACATGGGGACTGATGGGACCGCCGCTCATGAGCTTCACGCCGTACGGGGTCTGGAAATCGAACTCCCCGGCGTCGCGCTCGGCGTACTGCACGTAGCCGTCGAAGCGCACGGCGATGGGGAAGAAGCGGTGCAGGAGGAGTTCGTCGTCCCCCGCCTCGACATAGGTGCGCGGCGGTTCCGGAGCGTCGGGCAGCTTGAAAGCGTTACCGGCGAAATCCTCGCCGTATTCCTTCAGCTTCGGCACCATGCTGTGACAGGTGGAACAGCTCAGTTTGTACTTTCGTGCAAAGGCGGGAATAGCATCCGCCTCCCGTGGCAATGCCGCCGCGATGAGGCCGCATGCGATAAGAATCAGTGCAAATCGTTTCATCGCAATTCCATGCTGGTGATTGGTGCTTCGTGTTTCATCGCCGGCCCGCTGCAGCACAGGAGACACCGCTCCTGCGAACGGGCGCGACGGCGGCAGGTCAGTAGTCGACGGCTTCAAATGACGATTCCGCGCGGTTGATGAACTCCGCCTTCATTTCTTCGTCCGGCACGCCGAGATACTCGCCCACGGACTTGATCAGCCGGCGGTACTGCATTTCCGCGACAATGCGCACATCACCGAGCGGCAGGTCGTCGGGCAGGCGCCAGGTATAGGTTTCCAGCTTGGTTTCCCTCGGACCGATGCGGTAATCGGTGCCCAGCCGCGCGGTATTCCACTGGGCGATGGTCATGCGATCCTGCGGATCGAAATACGCCATGCGGAATACCCGGTCGCCTTCGTAGGGCAGGGCGTCGCGGGGCAGACCCTTGAAATCGGGGATGTCCATCATGTACCCCATGTCCTGGAAGGCAAGTTCGTTCGAAGAAATGGTATACTCCTCACCCTCGAAGCCTTTTTTATCAACCGGGAGATGATGGATTTTTCCGTTCGCGTCGATGGCGGTGACGGTCAGCCAGAGCTGCCGCTCCTCCACGGAACCAGACGGTATTTTATGACCCACCTTGTGGTTGAAACAGGCGACGGTGATGCGCAGCTGTTCGCCGGGCACGACCGCACGCACGTCCGGCCAGACCGACAGTTCCACCGCACCCGCGAGGCGCGCCGGGGAATGCGCACCGGTGAAGAGGTGCTGCGCCACGTCCGCGTGATCCTTCGCCATGATGGCGTTGCGTCCCGGCGCCGCGGGCATGTGGCAGTCCTGGCAGCGCTGTCCCTCCTTGCTGTACGGTCCCTCTTTCCATTCCAGATGCGTGCTCTTCACCCAGATATCCCACGGATTCTTCTCGTTGTGGCAGCTGCCGCAGAGTTCCGGTGACACGGTGAAGTCATGCTTCAGGGTGTTGTGATGCGGCGATTCCACGCCTTCCCTGTTGCCGCGCTTCGTGCGCCCGGTCTCCAGCGTGTAACTGAAATTGAAGGGCGGATTCTCGCCGCTGCCCGTGATGGTGTGACAGACATCGCAGGACACGCTTTCATCCGCGCGCGAACCGGTGAACGGTTTCGGCGGCGGCACGTCACCCGCGCGAAACGCCAGCGGGGCATGGCAGCCGTTGCAGCCCTCCTGCACGGGATCGAATTTCGGGTCCTTTTTGGCGTGTGGCACCGCAAGCTTGAAATACTCGATTTCGTCCCAGCTGTGCGTGTAGGCCTGTGACATCATCGCCTGCTCGTACTGCCGCGCGAAATCCTTGTGGCAGCTCGCGCAGCGCTCCGGTTTCTCGAATTCGTCGTAGGATCCGCTTCCTTTCAGCGCGTCCCCGAACGGAAGCTCCTGCGCCTGCAGCGGAAGCCATGCGCAAAGGACGATCATGGAGATGACGACGGTACATGCATGCTTCATTGCAACCTCTCTCTCATTCAAAGCCGTGTCTTTGGGATAATTATCAGATCATACGACCTTATTACCCTGATGAGTAATGTACGGATTAGGGAAACGCAATTCCACAGGAGAGAGGATCACGCGGATTGAAGAAGATTGCGCGGAGGATTGCGCGAAGGATTACGCGGAGGATTACGCGGAGGATTACGCGGAGGATTACGCGGAGGATTACTCAGAGGCTTCACCACGGATTACGCGGATTACACAGAAACGGGAATGTCGTTATTCGACCCGGTGGCGCCAGGCCTGCGTTGAGAACTTCTCCCTGACACGGGTGGAGGCTTCCGCTTCTTCATCTTCGGTGATCATCGTAGGGTTGCAGCGGTATATGCCCGCGAAGGCGGCGGCGAGTCGGTCGCGGAGGACGGGCTGCGGAAGGTCGGTAAAGTCCGAGAGCGGAGATACTTTTTTGACGGCGCTGGCGACGGACTTGTCGGTGAATTTCGGTTTCTCGAGACGCAGCAGATCCCACATCAGCGGACCGTCCATCGCAGACGCCATGGTGACGTGATGCAGCACCGTGCGGCGCCGGCGGCACTGGGCGGCACCGCCGATCTTGGCAGTCGGAGAGATGATGTCGTTGATCGGGCGATATCCCGCCGGGATGTCCAGGGAGCGCAATGCGCGCAGCACCCACATGTCGAGGAAAGCGAAGGACTGCCGGAAACTCAGTCCCTCGACCACGGATTCAGGCACGATGAGGGAATACGTGATGGTGCGCTGCGGCTCGACCACCATGGCGCCTCCCCCGCTGATGCGCCGGGCGAAGGTGAAATCATGTCGCGCGGCGACGTCGGCATCCAGTTCCGAGCGAACACTCTGATAGGAACCGAGTATGACCGCCCGCTCCGCCCAATCCCACATCCAGAACACGGCGGGACGCTTCCCGTCCGCCACACGGTACAGCAGCGTCTCGTCCAGCGCGCAGTTCTCCTCCGCCGAACGCGGCGCTTCAACGATGAAGTCGTATGTCAGTTCATCGAGCCGGGCGTTGAGGGACTGCTCCCATTCCGTTTCCGACCAGGCGGGATTCCATTCGGGGATATGCATGGAAGGCAACCACAAAGGACACAGATTCTGGCACAGAGTACACAGAATGCATGCAATAACGCAAGCGACAGGCATCCTCGGTGTTCCCTGTGCATATTCTTGGGACTCTGCATGGCACGCCGCAGTGCCTGCGCCATCGGCGCGGGTACGAAGGCGGCTGCTTGCCTTTTGCTCCTTAGTACCATCCTTCCCTATCTTTATCTCCTGTATCTGCAACGAACAAAGAAGCGAACATGGACTGGTACATCTCCTGGGTCACCTCACAGCCTCTCACCTCCGCCGCCATTCAGTTCGGCATTCTCGGCACGCTGGGCGAAATCATTTCCCACACGCTGCGCACCAAAAAACCCGGACTGCCGAACACGCCGCTGGAGATGCTGGGGAAAATGCTGGCGTGGGCGCTGCTGGGCATCGTCATCAAGTACGGCTTCACGATGATGAAAGGGGCGGTTCTGGCGCTCATCGAGCACGGCCTGCTTCCCGGCTTCTGCGCCGACGGCATTGGCTGGGCCTTCAGCGTCTCGGTATTCACCAACGTGTTCTTCGGTCCGCAGATGATGTATTTCCACCGCGTCGAGGACAATCTCATCCTGCGCCGCTGGTCCTTCGCCGGCATCGAAACTGCACTCAAAACGCTTGTCTGGTTCTGGATACCCGCACACACCGTCACCTTCGCCCTCCCGAAAGAATACCAGATCGGCCTCGCCGCCCTCTGGAGCATCGCGCTCGGGATTATCCTCGGGTTGAGCATAAAACCCGCTGCTAAAAAAAGGACAGATGGCGGATGACAGATGGCAGATGGCAAATAACAAATGCAAAGATGGAATAATGGAATGATGGAAATATGCCTCCCGGGAGCATGTTTCCATTTTTTCTTCTTTCCTTCTTTTCATTTTCTGAAATCTGCCCTTTGTCATCCGTTTTCCCTTGTGCGGAAGCGGGAAGATTGCCATTTTTGCTGAAGGACCTGAAAAGGTCCAAAGTGTAAAAAACTGCGGAACTTATGTTCAAGTGCTGGAGCCGACATACCATCCCTGACGGGGCGCATTCCACGGGCATTATCAGCCTCTGCGACGAACGCTGCAGCACGCGTTCACGCAAGATTCTGCAGTTCATGCATTACAGTACGGATGCGCCCATCTGACCCCCCCCCTCCTCCGTGCGTTCGCGCACACGCCATCGATTTTCATTCAGATATTTTTCCATTCCACAGTCAAGCGCGGCACAGACGTGCCCGACAGGAGTACGCACACGTGAAAGCACAAGATTTTCTGACCGTTCGCGACATGAGCCAGGAGGAAATCCTCCAGACCTTCGACATCGCCCTCGACATGAAGGCCGACCGCAGCAAATACGCGGACGCACTCAAGGGCGAGTCGCTGGCGATGATTTTCGAAAAGCCGTCGCTGCGCACGCGGACCACCTTCGACATTGGCATTCAGCAGCTCGGCGGATACTCGCTGTATCTTTCGCCGGCCGAAATCAATCTCGGCAAGCGCGAATCCGTGTATGACGTTGCGAAAAATCTCGAGCGCATGGTGCAGGGCATCATGATCCGCACCTTCGCGCATCAGATCGTCATCGACATGGCGGAGTTCGCCTCGATTCCCATCATCAACGGACTGACCGACTACACGCATCCGTGCCAGGCCATGGCGGACTTCCTCACCATCAAGGAGCACAAGGGCGACTTCAAGGGCCGCAAGCTCTGCTACGTGGGCGACGGAAACAACGTCGCGCACAGCCTCATGTTCGCGGGCGCGCGCCTGGGCATGGACGTCACCGTCGCCTGCCCCGCGGGCTACGAACCCAACCTGATCGCCTTCCAGCATGCGACCGAAGACGCGAAAGCAACCGGCGCGAAGATCGCCGTCGTGCATGACGCGGTCGAGGGCGTCCGGGACGCCGACGCGGTGTACACCGATGTGTGGGCCTCGATGGGACAGGAAGAGGAAGCCGCAGAGCGCCGACGCATCTTCATGCCCTACCAGGTAAACGAGGACCTGATGGCGCATGCGAAAAATGACGCGATCTTCATGCACTGCCTGCCGGCACATCGCGGCGATGAAGTCACCGACGGCGTCATCGACGCGCCGAACTCGGTGGTCTTCCCCGAGGCCGAAAACCGCCTGCACGCGCAGAAGGCGATCATGTATCAGCTGATGAAGAAATAAGAGGCCGCGCATGTCCCGTACAGCACTCATTGCCATCGGCGGGAACTCGCTCATCCGCGCTGGTGAGCGCGGAACCATCGACGAACAGCTCGCCAACGCGCACGGCACCGCGGCGAGCCTGGCCGCGATGGTCAAGCGCGGTTGGCGCATCGTGATCACGCATGGGAACGGCCCCCAGGTGGGGGCCGCCCTCATGCGCTCCGAACGCGCCGCCGGCGAAGTGTACACACACCCGCTCGATGTCTGTGTCGCCACGACGCAGAGCGAAATCGGCTACCTCCTGCAGCGCGCGATGGAATACGAGCTCCGGCAGCTCGGACTCACCACCCCGGTGACCACCGTGCTCACGCAGGTGCGCGTCGACGCCGACGACCCTGCGTTCAGCAATCCCACCAAGCCCATCGGTCCGTTCTACTCGAAGGAAGAGGCCGAACAGAAGCGGCGCCGCATGGGATGGGACATCGTCGAAGACAGCGCGCGCGGATACCGCCGCGTCGTCGCGTCACCGGAACCGCGGGAGGTGTTCGAGCAGCACATCATCAAGCACCTGGTGGATGAGGGTATGATCGTCATCGCCTGCGGCGGCGGCGGCATTCCCGTGATAGAGCACGCGGATAACCGCGTGGTGGGTTCCGAAGCGGTCATCGACAAGGACCGCGCCTCCGCCCTGCTCGCCGCACAGCTCGGCGTGGATCTGTTCGCCATCAGCACGGACGCCCGGCACGTCTATCTCGATTTCAAGAAACCCACGCAGCGCGCACTCGAGCGCGTCACCGTCGACGAACTGCAGCAGCATTTCGACGACGGACAGTTTCCCCCCGGCAGCATGGGACCGAAGGTCGAATCTGCCATGCGCTACCTGCGCGCCGGAGGGAAGGAAGTGATCATCACATCTTTCGAATACCTTGCCGACGCCATCGACGACAGGGACGGCACGCATATCGTGTCCGCATGACACGCATGTTGAACAGCAGAGCGAGACCCCGCCATGAATCTCAGTCA
>CAJXSA010000086.1 GCA_913060595.1 uncultured Ignavibacteria bacterium | reverse complement strand
CCTTGGCCATGGCGGAGATGATCTCCTGCGGCCCCGCCGCCCAGCCGATGCGCCATCCCGTCATCGAGTAAGCCTTCGACACGCCGTCGACGGTGATGGTACGCTTCTTCACTTCCTCGCCGAGCGTGGCGAAGCGGGTGAACTTGAGGCTGTCGTACATCAGCTTGCCGTAGATTTCGTCGGCGATGCAGATCAGGTCCTCTTCGACGATGACCTCGGCCAGCGCCTCGAGTTCCTCGCGCGTGTAGCCGCTGCCGGTGGGATTGGAAGGATTGTTCAGGAACACCGCCTTGGTGGAGGCGTTGACCGTGTCGCGCAGCTGGTCGGGTGTGAGGCGGAAACCGTCCTCTTCCCGCGTCTGCACGATGACGGGCCGGCCGTTCGCGAGCTTGACCATCTCGGGGTAGGACACCCAGTACGGCGCGGGAATGATCACCTCATCGCCGTCGTTGACGATGGCCATCATTGCGTTGTAAATGGAATGCTTGGCGCCGTTGGAGACCATGATCTCCGTCGCCGGGTCGTAGGAGAGCTGGTATTCCTCCTCGAGATGCCGCGCGATGGCCTTGCGCAGCGGGAGGATGCCCTCGTTGGCCGTGTACTTTGTGAAGTTCTCGTCGATCGCCTTCTTGCCGGCCTCCTTGATATGGGCGGGCGTCCCGAAGTCGGGCTCACCCACACTGAGGTCGATGACATCGACCCCCTGCTCCTTGAGCGCCTTGGCCTTGGCGGCGACTTTCAGCGTCGGCGAAGAACCGATGAGATGAATTCTGTCTGCCGTCACGTTATTACCTCAATGAAATTCGTTTACTGAATGCACCCACGCCGCGCGGTACTGAATTGGCAGCGGCCGTGGACCGGGAAAACGGGCTGCGCACGGGGGGACCTCAGTCCTCTTCCCCGGCGAGCTTATCCTTGAGGAATTTCGCGAGGTCGACGCCCGTGAGCGTCTTGACCACGTCCGGCACCTGCGACAGCACGTCGCTGATCTGGCCGGTGAGCTGCGAGGTACCCAGCTTGCCGTCGGCGCCGCCGAGCAGCGTGATCTTGTCGATGCGCGAAAGCGGCTCGGCCACGTTCTTCGTCAGCTCGGGCAGCACGTCGAGCACCATCTGGTACATCGCGGCCTGGTTGTACTGGCCGTACGCCTTGGCTTTCTCGATCATGGCGTTGGCCTCGGACTCGCCGAGCATCTTGATGCGGGCGGCCTCGATCTCGTTCTCCTTCGCGCGGGCCTGCATCTTCGCCTCGGATTCCTTCACGACGCGAATGCCTTCGGCTTCCGCCTCGGAGATGATCTGCACCTTGCGGGCCTCGGCCGGCTTGATGATGTTGGCTTCGAGTTCCTTTTCCTTGCGCTTGATTTCCTCGGCCTGCACTTTCGCCTGCTCCTGCGTCTCGAGGATTTTGACCTTGTACTCTTCCTGCTTGACGTCCTGTTCGAGGCGGTAGCGCTCAAGTTCATAGGAGGAATCGGCCTGCGCGCGCACCTTGTTGACTTCGATCTGCGACTTGGCCTTCAGCTCCTCGTTCTTCCAGTTGCGTCCGGCGACCTCGGCGGCGGCGGCCAGCTTGGCCACTTCCGCTTCCTTGTTCGCCTGCGCGGCGAAGATGGCGGCGTCGCGGTCGTACTCAGCCTGCTTGACGACTGCGTCGCGCTTGGCGGCGGCGATTTTCGGCTTCGAGAGCGCTTCGAGATACCCCTGCGTGTCGTTGATGTCCTTGAGCGCGAAGGAAATCATCGAGAGGCCCATGCTGCCCAGATCACGCACCACAGCGTTGTAGACGCGGTTGGCGAACTCGGCGCGGTCGGAGTACAGTTCGGTGACTGTCATGCTGCCGATGGCCTCACGCACCTTGCCCTCGAGCACGGTCTGCGCGACTTCGTGAATGGCCTCGGTGCCGCCGCCCATGAAGTTCTGCGTGGCGAGGAAGATGGCGTATTCGTTCGAGTCGATCTTCACCTGTGCGGAGGATTCGCTGAGAATGGGGATGCCATCCTTCGAAAGCACTTCCGGCGTCTTGATTTTCAGCGTGACCACCTCGATGGGCAGGCTGTCCGCCTGTTCGGTGAAAGGATTGACGAAGGAACCTCCGCCGATGCGGAACTTGTAGCCGATCTCCTGCGTGGTGCCGTCCGGCGTGGTGATCTGACTCTTGCGGCCGGAAATGACCAGCACTTCGTTGGGGCCGGCCTTGCGGTACTGCCGCGTCATCCAGAAAATGAAGCCGGCGATCAGAACAGCGATGACAGCGATGATGATCCAAGTAAGCATTGAAGCCTCCAAAACACTTGGGGAATGTATCGATTCGATATTGTGAGAAATCAGCAGTGGAAAGTCGTGAAACTCAGGCCCTTTTTGCTGGCGTCAGGCAGGATGCACGCGAGCATCTCGACAATAAATACAAACTTACTTATCCTTTTTTTAAGGCACAAATGCTCCCGCGCATATCGTATATTCCCCTCATGAACATCTACGCCGTCATCATACTCGGGACGCTGCTGCTCACCACTGCGATGGAAGTCTGGGCGGAGCTGCGCAATCTGCGCGCGCTGTCGCCGGAGCTGCCGGAAGAGTTCCACGGCGTGTACGATGAAAAGGAATACGCCCGCTCGCAGGAGTACACACGCGTGCGCACGCGCTTCGGCTTCGTGTCCGGCGCCTTCGACCTCGTACTGATGCTGGGCTTCTGGTTCGCGGGGGGCTTCAACTGGCTGGATCTGCAGCTGCGGGCGCTGGAGCTCGGACCGATATGGACGGGACTGCTGTACATCGGCGCACTCACCGCGGGCATGAGCATGGTCACACTCCCCTTCTCCGTCTACTCGACCTTCGTGATCGAGGAGCGCTTCGGCTTCAATCGCACAACGGTGAAGACCTTCGTGCTGGACATGCTCAAGGGCGCGCTGCTGGGCGTGCTCATCGGGGGACCGGTGCTGGCGCTGGTGCTCTGGCTTTTCCTCACCGCCGGCACCATCGCCTGGCTGTACGCCTGGATCGCGGTGACGCTGTTCATGATTGTCATGCAGTATGTCGCCCCGACCTGGATCATGCCGCTGTTCAACAAATTTACACCGCTGGCCGACGGTCCCCTGCGCGAGGAAATCCTGCGTTACGCGGACGCCGTGCGCTTTCCGCTGCGGGACATTTTCGTCATGGACGGCTCGAAACGCTCGGCGCGCTCGAACGCCTTTTTCACCGGCTTCGGGAAGAACAAGCGCATCGTGCTGTACGACACGCTGATAGAAAAACACGGCGTGGAAGAACTCACCGCCGTTCTCGCCCATGAGATCGGGCACTACCGGAAGCGGCACATCATCATCGGACTGCTCATCAGCGTCATCGAAACCGGCGTGATGTTTTTCCTTCTCTCGCTCTTCATCAGCCAGGAGGCGCTCGCCGCAGCCTTCTTCATGGAACATGTTTCCGTCTATGCCGGACTCGTCTTCTTCGGCATGCTCTACTCCCCTGTCTCCTTCCTGCTTTCCATCGGCATGAACGCGCTCTCACGCCGGCATGAATTCGAAGCCGACCGCTACGCCGTACTCACCTACCGCAAACCCGGGGCCATGTCCACCGCGCTGAAGACGCTGTCGGTCAGCAACCTCAGCAACGTCACCCCGGATCCCGTGTACGTCTTCCTGCATTACTCCCATCCCCCCATGCTCGAACGGCTGCGCCACATCGAACGCATCGCGGCCGAAAAAATTCCCCGTCGTCAGAAAATCAAGCTCGGCCTGAAAGACTTCGTCTAAAATATCAGATTACAGATGTCAGATTGCAGATACCAGACAGCGTCTTTTCTGTAATCTGTAATCTGCAATTTGATATTTGTCATCTGACGCGGTAGAACACTCCCCGCTCCCCGCGCTGCTGTTCGACGACGCCGTCGCCGATGAGCACGTCGAGATATTTGCCGGCGTCGAGGGCGTGCAGGCCGAGTGAGGCAGCGAGGTCGTCGAGCGTGCAGGGACGCACGCGGAGGGTGGCCACGAGGCGGTCGCGCGTGTTCTCCGAGAAGCTCGCGCAGCGGCGGCGCACCATGGGCTTGCCGATGACTTCGACCGGGGGACCGAAGTCGTGCGCGATTGCTTCAAGATTTTCCCGCGGCATCGGTTCGATCCAGTGCACGGCACCCGGACGGTCGAGCGCGTTGAGCTGAATGCGGTCCACCCGCAGGCGCGCGAACACCGAACGGAACAGCGCGAGTTCCTCCGGCGTGTCGTTGATG
Organism: uncultured Ignavibacteria bacterium; assembly: GCA_913060595.1. Lineage (GTDB taxonomy): Bacteria > Bacteroidota > Ignavibacteria > SZUA-365 > SZUA-365 > BM516. Next base: position 7,500 of record CAJXSA010000086.1, on the reverse strand, counting down.
CCGGGAATGAGAAACACCTCCAGCCAGATTTCCCCGGTGAACTCCGCGCAGAAGGCGGCGAGGCCGTCGATGAGCTGCGCGCTGCTGAGAGCGGACTGCGGGCGGTTGATCTTGCGGAAGACGTCGTCGGAAACCGCGTCGAGCGACGGGATCACAAGGTCGGCGGGCATGAGCGCCGCGCGCACTTCGGGCAGGTGCAGCAGCGTGCTGTTGGTGAGCATGACCACGCGGTACTGTGGGAATTCCCGCTTGAGAAAAGCGATGATGTCTCCCACCCCGCTGTGCAGCGTCGGTTCGCCGGAACCGGAAAAGGTCACCGCGTCCAATTCCGGTCCGGTGGACAGGTATTCCCGCAGTTCGCCGATCACCTCGTCGGTCGGCACATATTCCTTGCGCTCCAGCGTCAGGGAGTCGGTTTTTCCGCATTCGCAGTAGAGGCAGTTGAGCGTGCAGGCCTTCTGCGGCGTCAGGTCGATGCCGAGGGAGACGCCGAGGCGGCGGGAAGGGACAGGACCGAAGAGATGGGACATGAACAGGTTCTCCGCTTTATGCCGGCACGCGCACACCACGCACGGCCGTATGCAAATCTAGCGAGATTGCGGGCGGGGCGCAAAACGCGCGGTATGCGCAGAAGCGGGGATTGCGCATAAGCGCGCGGGGTCAGCGCTTGTCGGGTTTTTCCTTCATGATCGACTTGACCATTTTCCCGAATTCCTTGTCGCGCTTGCGGCGCTCGTAATAGGAGCGTTCGTAATGCGCGGCTTCGCGGCGCAGTTTCATCCAGTTGCCGTAATGTCCCTCGTCGACCTCGCCCGCTTCGACCGCCGCCAGCACGGCGCAGCCCTTTTCGTGCTCGTGTGTGCAGTCCGAGAAGCGGCATTCCTCGGCACGGGACTCGATGTCGGCGAAGGTGGCCTGCATGCCGGAGTCGGCGCCGAAGCTGCCAAGTTCGCGCATGCCCGGCGTGTCGATGAGCAGGGCGCCCTCGGGCAGACGCAGCAGCTGCCGGCGCGTGGTGGTGTGGCGTCCCCGGTGGTCGGCGTCACGCACTTCCTTCGTGGCGAAGATCTCCTCGCCCAGCAGCGTGTTGAGCAGCGTGGTCTTGCCCACGCCAGAGGAGCCGAGCAGGCAGACGGTGGCGCCCGGCTGCAGTTCGGCGCGAATGGCCTCGAGTCCCTCTCCCGTCACCGCACTGTAGGCGATGCAGGACACCTCGCCCGCGGTTTCGCGCATGGCCGTGAGCATGTCAGTGCGCTCCTCCTCGTCGACCAGGTCGCCTTTGCCGAGCAGGATCACCGGGCGGATGCCGCCGTCGCGAATCATGACCAGGTAGCGCTCGAGGCGGTTGAGATTGTAGTCGCGGTCGGCCGCCTGCATGACAAAGGCCATGTCGATGTTGGCGCCGAGCAGCTGATAGTCCACCGTGCGGCCGGGATCCTTGCGCCGCAGCAGCGTGCGCCGCGGCAGCAGGTGATGGATGAGCGCGAAGCTGTCGTCGTTGAGCAGCTGCACGGCCACCCAGTCCCCCACCGTGGGAATGGACTGGCTGTCCTCGGCCGTGAACAGCAGGCGTCCCGTGGGCTCCGCCGTCACCTCACCCCGCTCGGTGAGCAGGACGAAGTTGTTCCGGTTCACCACCGCCACGCGGGCGGGGACAAGGTTGTCGTCTCCGAGTGCGGCGAAGCTCTCGGCAGCGGTGGCGTCGTATCCGAATTCCCGAAGAGTGATCATATTCCCTGCCTTTTCTCGATTCATACACAGCTAAAATAGAAAACTCTCCGCTGCCACGCACCGGGGAAGCCATGCCCTGCGGGGAATCCCGCTTCCGTGCGCCCGCCATTGCGAATTGGCGGTGAATTTCCCTACTTTAAGCCCAATCACCGCCGTATCACGTCGGACCCTCCCGCATGGCAGAGACCCGTAACCGATCGACCGGATTCATCGCATTCGCGATCATCTTTCTCGCAGTGATGGTCACCACCATCAGTCTGCAGGAAACGGGCGTCAAGAAGGCGCTGGCGGCGATGTTCCCGAATTACGAGATCTTCGCCGGTGTGCTGCCGGCGGAATGGATCATCATGAGCCGCGACCTCTCTTCCGGTGAGAACTATGGCCGGCAGCGCTCGCGACTGAATGACATTTTCTACTCGATACGCAACGGGGAATACGACCCGCAGAGCAGCACGACGAACGAACTGCGCGGCAAGAGGGAACTGCACGAACATGTGCTCAACACGGGGCAGACGCTGTACTTCGTCAACCCGTATTTCGCATTCATGCCGCTGCACATTTTCTTCGCCATGATCGTGGCCTTCCTCGTGTCGATGTTCCTGCCGCAGAGCAGCGGCCTTGCCTGGGTGCGATCGAAGATGCTGCGCGAATATGAACGCGTCGGCTCGCTGCTCGAAAAGCAGTTCGACGCGCATGACGTGGACTTCAGCGCCATGCTCGGTGTGAGCCGCGAACAGCGCGAACACATGCTGCGCTTTACCACGCTGCCGCAGGTCATCATCAACGAGGTCGAGGATTACATGGCCATCCGCCGTTACGTCAACGGCGAGAGTTCCAATCCCTTCACTCCGTTGAAATTTTACTTCCGCTACCGCATCTCAGCATCCTACGGCAATCTCATCCAGGGACTGGTTTCCGGCGGCGCGGCCATCCTGATCTTCGTCATCGGTCTGCGTGGACTCAAGCTCATCCCCCAGGAAGAACCTTCGCTCATTCTCATGGCGCTGTCCATCGAGTTCATCCTGCTCATCGTGCTCATGATCACCTTCGCCGGTTCGGCGCAGGAGGAGCGGCTCGACCGCGTGGTCAAGGAGCTGGAAGCCGAGCAGCGTGACGCCATCAAGCATCAGACCGACACGCTGCACGAAGTGCTGGGCGGCAATCGCCACGGCAGCGGCAGCGGAGGAGGCGGCGGCGGCTTCGGCTCGGACAGCATCGCCGACTACGAGGAGCAGCGCCTGCTCGACGAAGTGCTGAGCATGATGATCAAGGAAGCGGAACGGAAGCGGAGCGTGTAAGTGGACAGCGACCAGATTTTCATTGGGCGTCCAGATGTCGAAAAGGAATTCGACCGTGTCCTTGCGCGCAGCCGGGAACAGGGACTGGAGGTGATCTGGCTGTTCGGCGAAACCGGCCAGGGCAAAACCTCCTTCCTCCGCTATTACCGCGACCGTGTGCGCGATCACACCCTTGTCTCCTACGCGCAGTGCAGCTCGCCGCTGGGCAGCCAGTCCACCAACGTGCTCAAACCCCATCAGCCGCTGAAGGACATTTTCGAGGACCTGCTCGCCAACCAGGCCAACACGCGCCGCAAGCTCAACCTCGTCAAGAACATCTCGCTCACCGTGCTCGCCATCATTCCCATCGTGGGCGACCTGGCCTACGGCGTGAAGGAAATCCGCCGCGACCTCAACGAGTTCAAAAGCGGCACGCGCGAAGTGGATTTCTCCAATTTCGTGAAGGAGTATTTCACCGATCTGAAAAAGATCGCCGAGGAAGCGCCGGTCTTCCTCGTCATCGATGACGTGCAGTGGGTGGACACCCCGACCATCGAGGCGCTGAACCGTTTCTTCTCCGGACCCGAATTCCGTACGGCAAACATCACACTGGTGCTCAGCGCGCGCCGCGACGAGCTGGAAGCCGTGCCGGAACTGCTGTCGCTGTACACGAAGTTCTCGCAGGAGCAGTTCTCCACCGAAATCACCATTCCCCCGTTCAGCAGCGAGCAGATACAGGATTTCTATCACACGCGCTTCCCGCGCAGTCCCCGGCAGCCGGACCTCCTGCTCTGGCTGGAGCAGAAAACCGGCGGCAACCCGTTCTTCCTGCAGTCCTACATACAGCACCTGGTCGTCGAGGACGTGCTCAACGATCACGGCGTGGTGACCGGCGACCTCGAATCCTACCGCGGTCTCCCGGCGGAAATCCGCCTCGTTACCAACTGGCTGATGAAGTCACTGAAGGAAAACGACCTCAACCTGGTGCTCACCGCTTCGGTGCTGGGCTTCCAGTTTTCCCTGCACGAATTGATGCATCTCACCCAGCGTCCCTCACTGGAGCTGATTCGCGGCCTGCGCCGCGTGCGCACGCTGCACGGCATCGTCGAGCCCGTGGGCTTCCGCCTGGTCAACGGCAAGGAATCCACCGTCTACCGCTTCACGCAGCATGCCATTCACACCGCGCTGTACAATGAACTGACGGCCGAGGAGAAGGAAGCGCTGCATCGCATGACGGCGCATTACCTCAACGACCTGCGCCTCTCGCGCGGCGACGATCCCGACGTGCAGAACTCCATCGCCTCGGCGCTGATGCTGCACTCGCGACTCGGCCACGAGCCGGACCTCGAGTACCAGTCCATTTTGATGAAGGCGCAGAACACGGCCGAGGATCTCGACGAGGAAGGCATACTCGAGCAGCTGCGCTCGCTCTCCCCGTCCATCGGCATCCCCTTCGAGGAAATCCTGCAGACCTACCGCCAGGCCATGCAGCTCGCGCCGCTGCGCACGAAGTTCGCGCATCGCGAGCAGGTGGCGCTCGGAGGCCTCGGGGATGACCGTGACGGCGACGGACTCGGCCATCTGCTCACGCGCGTGCTCGGCATGCTGCAGCGCGGCAGCACGGCCGAAGCCAACGTGGTGCTGGAAATGCAGCTCACCCGCGCCGAACGCAAGGGCACGATGCTGCATCCCCTCGTGCACATTCTCTACGCGCTCACCGCGCAGATGCTCGGACGCGGCGCGGACCTCTCCATCCGTTCCCTGCATACCGCCGCAATAAACACGGCGCACCCCACCTACGCCGCCTTCGCACGCATCGGACTCGCGCTTTTCGAGTCGCAGGACGATGTCACCGTGCTGGAGGCACTAAAAGAAGCGTCCCGGTATTCGGGACGCCACAGTCGAATCATTCATACCATTGTCGCGTGGGTGATCACCACGCGCTTCGCGGAACGCGAGGAATTCGCGGACATCCTTTCCCAGCGCGCCATCCCGACGCAGATGCCCGAGTCGCTGCAGCAGCACTACCCCCGCACCGCCGCCGTCATGCGCAAACGCACATGATCACCCCATAAGCTCCGTCCCGGTAAAGAAGTAATTCACCTCGAAGGAGGCGGTGTCCACCGCGTCCGACCCGTGCACGACGTTGCGCTCGATGCTCGTAGCCATGTCACGGCGAATGGTGCCGGGATCCGCTTTCTCGGGATTGGTCGCGCCCATCAGCGATCGCCAGCGCTTGATGGCGTCCACACCTTCGAGTGTCATGAGCACCACGGGGCCGGAGGTCATGAATTCCATCAGCGAGCCGAAAAAGGGTTTGTCACGGTGCACGTAATAGAAGCCTTCCGCTTTGGTCTGCGTCAGCTGCTCCATGCGCATGCCCACGATGCGCAATCCCTCTCCCTCGATGCGTTTGACCACCTCGCCCACGAGTCCGGCTGCCACGCCGTCGGGCTTGACGATTGCAAGTGTTTTCTGCATGTGATCCTCAGAATGAGACAATGATTAGTTGAGTTGAATTTCGCAATTACTTTCGTGCCCCGTGCAGGAAACCGCGGTACAGCATGGCGTTCTGAATGGAGATGAACGCGTCGGTGTCGATGCCGTCGACCACTTTCTGAAATTCACGCAGGCGGCTGCGTTTGATCATCGAGGTGATGATGGCCATGCCGCCAGTGCCGCCTTCACCGGGAATGATAGTGACGCCGAACAGGTTCTGCCGCAGGGCGTCCGCGATACGGTCCGTCTGGTGCTTGGATATCACGTAAATCTGGTGAAAACCGATGGCCAGCTTCTGCTCCAGCAGAATGCCCACCAGCGTGCCTGTGGCGAAGCCACCGGCATAGCCCGCGATGTTCCAGGGGTTGTCCAGGTGCGCGAACACCTCCTTGATGGCGATCACCCAGATCAGCGATTCGAACACACCGATGACCGGGGCAAGCACCTTCTTTCCCTGGACGGTGAACAGCGTGCGCAGCGTGCCGAGGGAAACGTCGCCGATGCGCAGACCGAAGATGATGAGGGCGTTGATGAGGAGTTCCATGAAATCAAGAGTTTCATTCCACAACAGTAGAGACTACAAACATACAACGGGATTCGCTGTGCGCAAATACGGGCGGAGCTGAGGCTGTTTCCGCGACCTGCCTCGGAACGATTTCGCCGCGCACCCCGTTTTTTTTCCATACGGAAAATCGAGTTTTCACATAGATAGAGGATGCCATGTCCGCCAACCGCAGAGATTTCATGAAAACAGGCGCCGCAGCGCTGGGCGCGTCCCTTCTCACCCCCTACGCGGGATTCGCCTCGCCGCTGGAGCGCAACGGCGCACCGCTGTTCTCACTCGCCACGAACGACGCCGGCGAGTACGTGCTGCCGCCGCTGCCCTACGCCTACGACGCGCTCGAGCCCTACATCGACGCGCAGACCATGCGCCTGCATCACGACATCCATCACAATGGCTACGTGAAGGGACTCAACAGCGCGCTCGCGGCTATGAAGACCGCACGCGAAGCCGGGGACTACGACCTGATAGATCGCCTGGCGCAGAAGGCGGCCTTCCACGGTTCGGGACACATCCTGCACACCGTGTTCTGGCAGAACATGATCAGCGCCGACAAAAGCGGCAATCCCTCGGGACTGCTCAAGCGCCAGCTGGAAAAGGATTTTGGCGGCGTGGCGCCTTTCATCCAGCAGTTCACCGCCACGGCTAAAAAGGTTGAGGGTTCGGGCTGGGGCATACTCGCCTGGGAACCGCTCGGACGCCGCCTCGTGGTGCTGCAGGCCGAGAAACATCAGAACCTCACGCAGTGGGGCGCCATTCCCCTGCTCGTCATCGACGTCTGGGAGCACGCGTATTATCTCACGTACCAGAACAAGCGCGGCGACTACGTCGACAACTTCATGAACATCGTCAACTGGGAAGACGTCGCCCAGCGCCTCGAACACGCCATGAGTTAGTATTTATCTTGTGATCACGAAGACACGAAGACACGAAGTCACCAAGGGACTTCATGTAGCCGGGTAAATCAAAAGACACGAAGACGAAAAAGTATCTTCGTGTCTTTGTGTCTTTGTGTCTTCGTGCTCCCCAGATACGACTACGACCGGGGTTGGTAGACGTTCTCGGTGCTGGAGACGATCATGGTGGCGGTGGCGTCGGAGGTGACGTTGGTGATGGTGCGGCACATGTCGAGGATGCGGTCGACGCCGAGGATGAGCGCAATGCCGGTCTCGGGCACGCCCACCGAGCGCAGCACGATGATGAGCATGATGATGCCCACGCCGGGAACGGGCGCGGTGCCGATGGAGGCGAGCGTCGCGGTCAGCACCACGGTGAGCTGCTGGGTCAGCGTGAGATCCATGCCGAAGACCTGCGCGATGAACACCGCGGCCACGCCCTGGTAGAGCGCGGTGCCGTCCATGTTGATGGTGGCGCCGAGGGGCAGGACGAAACTGGTGACGGATTTCGGGGCTCCGACGTTCTCGCAGCTCT
>CAJXSA010000085.1 GCA_913060595.1 uncultured Ignavibacteria bacterium | reverse complement strand
GCACAACGCCATCGAAGATGTGGTCGAAAGCGGCAGCGGCGGGGTGCGTGCGATCCTCTTCGTCACGGACGGCTACAACAACACCACCTGGTACGGGCGCACGCTCGAGCAGGTGCGCGGCAGGGCCGCCGTCGACAATGTTCGCATCTACGTGCTCCTGCTCCGGAACAGGGACGCGGGCATGCAGGCAATGGAGTCGCTGACGCGGACGTCAGGGGGCTTCATGCTCGAACATGACGTGCCGGGGGCCGTGGATTCCATCTACAGCGATATCGTGCGGCCCGATGATGCGGCATTGTGGTGTGCTGCCGCCAGCATTGCGCCCGGATGCGCTGACGGCGGACGGCGACGCTTCGAGATCGGCTACGTTCGCCAGGCTGGAGACACACTCTGGCAGTTTCGTGAGACGGTCGTGCCGTACAAACCCGAACAGCTGCAGCCGCTCCCAGTCTGGTTTTCACCTGAAACACCCTGGGAAGATGATACGCTTGTCACGGTGGCATGGGGTGTGGAGCTTCGCGACGGTTTGCAGCCGCCTGCCTTCGACCTCTCAGTTCCGCTTGAGGGAATGGACCTTCGTTCGGTGAAGTCACTTGCATGGAACGCGCACGGGCAGCTGCAGGACGACACCCTGATCCTGGGCTGCTCCCCACCCGCAGCGGGACTGCAGAACGGATTCTACACGCTGGGACGACTGACCTTCACGATGACTCCCAGAATCCGGGCACCCTTCTCAGCGCTCTTGCGCACGTCAGCAAACAATTGCATCAGGCTTGAGCGCACTGTGTATCCCGCCGCAATGCGCCCTGCACTCGATACCGCCCTCGGCGTCCGGAATGCTGAAACCGATCTCCGGCTGCGCGTGGCGCAGATGGATCTCCCGGAGGGACTGCAGCGCATCGCCCTCTCCCTGAATGTCGATTCGCGCTTCGCCTCCTTTCCCACGCCGGATCGCATGCGAGACCTCGCGCTTCCGGGCGGGTGGCATGTGCACAGCGCGGAACGCATTGTGAGAGAGGGGACGCAGACGCTTTCACTCCAGTTCCGGGGCGTTGCGGACTCAACGTGTACGCACATTCCAATCCCTCTGCGTATCGGGCCTGAGGCTCCCTACCGTATCCCGGTTCGCATTGGAAACGACATTGCAGTCAACGGACGTCTCCAGCAGGCAGCCGATGACGGACTGCTCGTTGTGCGCGACTCCTGCTACAACAATGTCATCTCGCTGAACGGAGTCGCCGTTTCGCGTCCCTATCCGCAACCCGCACGCGGGTCCGTCTCGTTCCGTGTCATCAGTCCCGCCGCTACGGAGTTCACCTACCGCGTGCTCGACGCTGCGGGCAGAGTGCATGTTCACAAGAATGTGCAGCTCGATCGCGGAAGTGCGATACTCCGTTTCGATGGCGGCACGCTCCCTCCGGGCCGGTATGTTCTGTCCTGCGGTCCTGCATCGCACGGGACGTCTTTTCCGCTCATCATCGTACGGTAGGATACGGGGTGCTTTCCCCGCGGACATGCAGTGCGTATCTTCATTCCACAGGCCAAAACTGTAATGTTGGACCAGCACGACAATCTCATGCGTTTCCGTTTTTCCCCATTTTTGCCATGCATCATCCTCCTGCTCTCTGCCGCGCGGCCGGTCGCCGCACAGACAGACGAACAGAAAGTCGCTGCCGATGCTTTTCTGTCGGCCCTTATCGCGCGATCCTGGGGGCAGGTCGAGGCGCTCGAGCATGCCAGCCTCAGGGAAAAAATCACGCGGGAACAGTGGGCCGAACTTCTCGACCAGCTCGAGGGATCGGGGGGACGCATACAGCGCCACGCACTGCACAGCGCTGAAGCCAACGGCAGGTACGCGAGCATTGTCCATCGCATCTACTTTGAAAAAGACTCCATCGGTGTTCGCATGGTCGTGGACTCCCTGAACCTCATCGGCGGATTCTGGCTGGATCCAATCAAGAAGGAATACGTATTTCCCATCGCGCCCTATGTGGACACGACCCGTTTCAATGAGGAAGATGTCACCGTCGGCGAGGCGTTCCCGCTTCCCGGTGTGATCAGCGTACCACGCGGCGAAGGTCCGTTCCCCGCCGTCGTGCTCGTGCATGGTTCGGGACCGAACGACAGGGACCAGACCATTGCGGGGAACAAGATGTTCCGGGATCTCGCATGGGGACTGGCCAGCAGGGGTGTCATGGTGCTGCGGTACGTGAAACGCACGAGGCAGTTCGCGCGCAGCATGAATCCGCTGAACATCACCGTGCAGGAAGAGACGATTGACGACGCCCTCCTGGCGCTGCGTCTGCTGCGTGAACATCCGAAGGCTGACACGACGAGGCTCATACTCTGCGGGCACAGCCTCGGCGCCAGTGTCGCGCCCGAAATCGCCGCCCAAATGTCCTCCGTCGACGGCGTGATCATGCTCGCGCCTATCGCCCGTCCGCTCGAAGTTGTCATCGCCGATCAGCTGCGCTTTATCGCTTCGCAGCAGGACACCCTTCGTCCGGACGAGAAGGTCAAACTTCAGAACGAAATCCGCAAAAGCGAACAGATCCGCAAGGGAGAGCTCATGAAGAGCAAAATGCTCATGCGCATGCCGGCGTCGTACTTCTACGATTTGCATGAGCGTGACCAGAAAGCATACGCCCTGCAGCTGAACGTCCCGATGTTCATCGCACGGGGCAGCAAGGATTACCAGGCGTCCCAGATGGAGATGGTGTTGTGGAAGGAGTGGCTTGCGGACAAGACCGACGTTACCTTCCGCACGTATGAGAACGCGTATCACATACTGATCGAAACGGACGCGACCCCGGGGCCGTGGAATTACCAGCAGGAAGGACATGTCATGCCCAAGGTGATCGAAGATCTCGCACAGTGGTGCCGCAGTTTCTCTGTCCCGGACCGGTCGGAAGACGAGTGACACATGGGCGGTGACGGCGACAAGAAACGGAAAAAAACCCATCGCCAGGTGCACAAGCGCAAGGGCATCGCCAAGCAGTGGCGGAAAGGCACCGGTCGCTGGCAGTACGATGGAGAAGGGGAAAGCGATGACGATCAACTCGACCGCAAGCTTTCGAATCCCCGCCAGTACCATCTTGTCAGTGAAGATGAAGAGCGCGACGCGCTTGTCCTGCAGACCGGTGGACCGCTCGCCATTCTCCTCGATGAAGGAGAAGAGCTTCGCGCCCGCCCACGGCGCTCGACGACCACGGAAAATCCGGATGCCACGCTCGTCGCCATCGGTGATCGCGTGCGCTATCTCCCCATGGGTGAGGACGAAGCGGTTATTACGCACGTGTACGCGCGCGACTCCTTCCTGCTCCGCACGTCCATTCGCGATGCGGAATATGCGCAGGTGCTCGTCGCGAATATCGATCAGGTCATCGTCACGGCCGCGGCCACGGATGAACTGCTGCGACCGGGACTGATCGACCGCTACCTGGTGGCAGCCGCCATGGGCGGGATTCATGCACGCATCTGCATCAACAAGATCGATCTTCCCGACAGGGATGGGGAAGAATTCATCGATGAACTGGCGACGATGTATGAACAGGTCGGGTATGAAGTGCTGCGTACCAGCTGCGTGACCGGACAAGGACTCGACGAACTGCGTGCCGCGGTCGAAGGAAAACTGTCTGCGTTCTCCGGACACAGCGGCGTCGGAAAAACCAGCCTGCTCAATCAGCTCATCCCCGAGCTGGACGAGAAAATAAGTGCGTTGAGCGATCAGAGTCAGCGCGGCATGCACACGACAACGCGAAGCACGCTGTTTCCCCTGCCGTCAGGAGGATGGATCGCCGATACCCCGGGCATACGTGAATTCGGTCTCTTCCAGTTCGACGCGTCTGACCTGCACACATACTTCCCTGAGTTTCTGCGCTTCGCGGATGACTGCCGTTTCCCGTCATGCACGCACACGCATGAACCGGACTGCGGCGTGAAAGCCGCCGTGGAGCGCGAAGACATTCATCCCCTTCGCTATCGCAATTATCTGCAGATTCTCGAAAGCGAGGACGACGACGCATCCTGACGCCGTCAGAGCCTCCAGTCCGCCTGCAGTGACAGCATTCCCAGGTGATCCCCGGCCACCGCGTCGCGATCCGTGCCGATCTCGCGTGCCCCTTCGCGCACGGTCAGCGCATAGCGTCCGCTGATTTCAAGGCGGGAGGTGATTTTCAGCATGCAAAGCAGGTAACTGCGTACTCCCTCACCGTCGCAGGCGACGCTGCGCATCATCCCGCGAACGTCGCGTTCGAAACGAAACAGTCTGGCGTCCCAGCTGTCACTGTGAAACGTGCACAGACTTCCGGCTATGGTGAAGCGCGGATGCGGTCGCCATCGCAGGTCGGCTGCGAGCAGGCAGCCCCCGGCATCAGGAAGACCCTGTTCATGTGTGACATGTGTGTAATCCCCGCGCAGCTGAACACGAAAATGCTCGGAGGCATCGTATCGCAGGTCGATGCGAAGACCTGCGCTGCTGCGAAGCGTCAGCGGGCGCAGCGCTCTTCCGGCGGCATCGCGCATGCTGACCACGTCATCCTTGCTTTCGCGTCGCAGATGCAGCCTCGCCTCCATGCGTGGCAGCGGGCGCCAGGAGGCGGTGCATCGCAGCTCATTGCCGGATGAAGGCATGTCCATCGTTGCGGTACGGTTCGGGAAGCGAAAGACATCCGCCCACATTTCGATGCGGAAGCCCGGGAAAGGTCGGCAGCGGAGTCCGCAGTACAGCCCCTCCTCGTTTTGCGTGTTCCCGCTTCGTTCGCCGAATCCGCCTCCGTGCAGACTGACGAAGCCTTCGCCGTAGCGACGATACAGCAGGGAAAGCTGTGCGAACGGCGACGGACGCAGCTCAATGCCCGCGAGCAGCGCACCGGCACGCGTGTGCGCCCGCGCGTATTCGCAGACGACGGTGGCATCGTCGATGTCCCATCGCATGTCGATCCCGCCGCACCACGCCCGGTCTCCCGCAAAAGAAAAAGGCGACGACGAATACGAAGGCAGGGAATAGCGGGACGCCATCACGGAGAGCCCGACCTGCGGTCCCGTACGAAGGATGCGGCAGCGCACATGCGCCCCTGCAAGATCCTCGCGCACCTGTCCCGCGCGCTGTTCCTCGCTCGTGCTGCGGTGCAGGCCGTCGGTGCCGAAGCTGCCCACCGTCCCGTTCGCCGTGTCCAGTGTCGCATCGCGGCCGGTCGAGGAGAGAATCAGAACCGCGTCGACATCAGGGAAAGCCAGCTGTAATCCCACGCCGCGGGCCCCGTATCCCTCCCGGGAAGCAGCGATTGGTCGCAGCAGGGTCGGACTGCGCTGCACGCCTGTCGCCTGCGACGTTTTCGACATGGCGAAACCCTGCCAGAACACAAGTCCCTGCCCGGCGGTCACGGAGATGTCACCGAGAACGGCACGTCGCAGCACGCCGAGCCTTTCGACGGCGATGTAGCCGGAGGAATGATCAGTGAGAAGGCGTTCCCCGGGATCCTTTTCAATCAACGCGGCGGCCCGCAGGTGTTCGCCGAAACCAATGCGCAGGCGTTGGTAGTACCGCGCACGCGAGCCGCGCCAGCTGCCGTCCAGATACCCGGCGCGCGGCCGATCTTCCTGCTGAAAACGACTTCGGAGCGTCAGCTGAAGTCGTGGAGACTCTTTCGTTCCGCAGGAGAGTACCGTACACGCCCGCAGCAGGGCATAGCGGGGGGCGTCGCCGTCCAGCGCACGCTCGATGTTTCCCCAGGAAACGGAATCGCCGGTGAGGACGGCATGCACTGCATCGACGGTGGCTGCATCGAGAAAGGGAAGCGTCGCCAGTGTGGCCCGGTCCGTGCTCTCGAGGCATATCGGGTTGTCACGGAGACGGTCAATTTCCTCGAGCATCGGGGCGGGATCCGTTTCTTCATCCGGATCAAGGAGAAATTGCAGTATCGCGGGGTCTGTCAGGTCCGGTTCCTGCGCTGGAAGCAGGCCGGACGCACAGGTGCAGAGCAGGAACAGCATTCCTGCCCGCAAAGCGGTTGCAGTACACATAGAGCATTCTCCCTAAAAATGATACGTGTGAGCGATGTCAGTTTTCCATTGAATCGAGGTCGATGTCGTCGAAATTAACGGGCAGCCGGTGTTGGAAGGTGAAGGTGACAATGATACCGATCAGCACCGCGAACCAGAGTGTCGCGCTGCGGATGATGAACGTGGACGCCACGGCGACGTCCTGCGAAGCCCCTGCGAGCTGTGCCAGCCCGGTCAGGCTGCCCTCCGTTGTCCCCAGACCGCCCGGCAGCATGCTCACGGCACCGACGACAGTCGAAAACGCATAAATGAAGGTGGCTTTCAGCACGGTCGGTGGTGTGTCGAACACATGCAGCACAATCCAGTAGCCGAAGCATTCGAAAAACCAGGCGATGACGCTCAGCACCACGGCGATGAGGAGCGGCCGCGGCCGCAGCATCACGTGCATGCTTTCATATGCGCTGCGTGCATGCTCGTTGAAGCGGCTGAGCAGGGGGAGGCGTCCCAGGAATTCGATGACGGCCAGTGAGCCGCGCCGCCATGCCAGGAGCGCGGTCACGAGCGCAAAAAAAATGGCGAAGGCGATGACCGCGATACGGCTGATATCGAACATGTACGCCCCCACGATGAGCAGCAGGACGAGCCCGATAAAATCAGTCAGGCGTTCGGCCACCACGATGGGAGCTGAGACGCGTTTGGGTGTGCCGTTCACACGCTTGAGAAGATAGGACTTCAGCACCTCCCCGAATTTTCCCGGTGTCACTGCCATTGTGAACGCGGTGAAGAAGATGACAAGATTGTCCTTCCGCGCGGGACGAATATCCAGGGTCGCGGTGTAGAACTCCCACTTCCAGTAGCGGAACGCATAATTGATGAGCGTACACGCAAGTATCACCGGCGCCCATGCCCAGTCAAAATCCGCAAACGCCGCGATGAGGTCATCGAGGTCTGCGTATATCGTCAGCGCGATCCAGACGAGCGCACCGAAGGCGAGCGAGAGGAATACTTTCTTACGCCACCGTACACCCATCGATCTCGGGTCCCTGTCTGGTGAATGATTTGTAGCTGCAGTAGAAACTGCAGAGGGGAAGCCCCATCACATTATAAAAATCCCCGACGATTTTGCGAACGAAGACCGCGCCGAAATCATCCTGAATTCCGTACGCCCCCGCTTTGTCCATCGGACTGCCGGACTGCACGTATGAAAGGATTTCCTCACGTGCCAGCGTGCGGAACCACACTTCGGTGCGCTCGCAGCGCGTGAGCGTGCGTCCACTCGGAACCTCGACGAGCGAATATGCCGTGAATACCTCGTGTCGCCTGTTGCTGAGACGCTCCAGCATGCGCACGGCGTCGTCGCCGGTCTCCGGTTTTTCGATGATGTCACCGTCAAGCACGACAATGGTGTCCGCGCCGACCACGATGCCTTCCTGCTGCCGCTGCGCAACGTCGCGTGCCTTGCGTTCGGCCAGAATGGCGACATGATCTTCGGGGCCGACGGTTTCGTCCAGCACTTCGTCGACGTCACTGGGAATGCACGTATAGTGAAGTCCTATCTGCGTCAGCAAATGCTGTCGCCGCGGGGAGCGGGATGCGAGAATGAGTGGCTGAGGCGTCACGGGATTCGGTTCTCCGTTGGATTCCGGAAAGTCCCAATATCGGAAGTCCATGCGACTTCATGAAATGCGCGGAAAAGACGTTGTGTGCCGACGCGCGTTTCGCCGCCCGCTTCTCCCGCATTTTTCGTATCATTATCTTCTGATAATGCATGATTATGGATTCTCACGCAAGACAAAAGGAAAAACGTATGAACGCATCAAGATTATACATGCTGATCGGCCTCGCGCTCGTGGCCATCATCGTCATCGTGCTGCTCCTTCCCGAGGAAGGCGAAGTGCCCCAGCAGCCGGAGACGGCCGAGCAGATGCCGCCAGGGCACCCAGACGTTCCGGGTATGGGTGCTGACGGCGCTCCGGGTGCCGGCAATGTTCGCACTGATTTCATGGAGGAATTCAAGCGCCTGGGCGACAAAATCGCAACGCAGTCGGAATCCGATACCAGCGATGTCCTCGTGTACGCGCGCATGCTTCTCGACGCGCATCAGGCGGCGAACGCTGTGCCGCTGTTCGAACGCTACGTAGACGCCGCGCCCGAGAATACCGCGGCGATGCTGGATCTTTCCGTGGCCTATTTCGAGACCAAACAGCAGGAAAAGGCGGAGGCCATCACCCGCAGCGTTCTCAGTATCGATCCGAAAAACACGACGGCGATGTACAATCTCGGCGCGCTCAGGGCCGTGACGGAAAAAAAGGCGGAAGCGCGCCAGATATGGCAGGAACTGATAGACAAGTACCCGGATTCTCCTGACGCCGCCCGTGCCCGGGAGATGATGAAACAGCTCTGATCCCGGACCCGGGACGTGGCGCATTACGGCATATTCCGCACCGACCGCATCGGTGACCTCATACTGACGCTGCCCATGGCGGAAGCCATACGGCAGCACGATGCCGATGCGCGCATAACTTTTGTCGTGCAGGAATATACACGCAGCCTCGCCGCGCTCTGTCCCTCTGTCGACGAGGTCCTGACTATCCCGTCCCGCGATCTTGAAGGCGGCATCGTTGCCTTTTCCCGTGTTCTCAAGGAGAAACGCATCGATGCCGCCTTTTTTGCGTTTCCGCGTCCTCGTCTCGCACTTGCCGCCAGGCTGGCGGGCATTCCGCTCCGCGCGGGAATCGCATACCGATGGTATTCATTTCTCTTCACCCATCGCAGGAAAGAGCATCGCAATCCCTCTGTCTTCCATGAGTGCGACTACAACCTGCGCCTGCTGGAGACCGCGGGGCTCCCCGTCCGCAGCAACGCCCTACCCCGGCTGCAGATCGACGCATCACTGCGTGCCGAGGGCCGCGCGATTCTCGATGAAAGCACGCTCGATGCAGCGCGACCATTCGTCGTCCTGCACCCTGGCAGCGGTGGATCAGCCCGCGACTGGGCGCCCGACCGCTTCGCCGCGCTCGCCGCGCGACTCGGTGAGGAATCGGGTCTGCAGACGCTGGTGACTGGGAGTGCATCGGAAGCGCCGCTGGTGAAGGCGGTTCAGGAAAACGGGGGAGAACATGCGCATTCCCTTGCCGCTCCCGTATCCCTCCGACAACTCGCCGCCGTGCTTGCCGAGGCCAGGCTTTGCGTTGCGAACTCTACGGGTCCTCTGCATCTCGCCGCCGCCGTGAACACTCCGGTCCTGGGGCTGTACCCTTTCCAGCGTGTCCTGCATCCCCGCAGATGGGGACCGCTCGGAAACGACGTCCGCGTGCTCACGCCGCCTCCGGACGAACAATGCCGGGATTGTGCCGAAGAGCGCTGTCCGCGACACGACGACATGTCGCGCATCGGTGTCGATGCCGTGTACGAGGCGGCCACCGCACTGCTCGGTTCAGGCGTCTGACATTTTCAGGGCGACGGGATGGTATTGCCTCTCATTACTGAAATCGTCACTATATACGAACAGGTCACGCATCGGGAACCATGTCAGAGAGGAGTCGGTATAATGGGCAGCAACAGGAGAATTATCATGAAACTGCTCGTTTATACATCACTCATATTCCTGCAGGTCACGCTGGTCTTTCCTTCACTCATGGCACAGAAAACGGGGAAGGGAGACGTGCCGGCGAAACCGTATCGTCAGATCGACCAGAACGCGTTCACGGTTGGTGAAGAGCTGATTTTCGACGTCAATTACGGCTTCGTCACCGCAGGACAGGCACGCATGGCCATTCCCCGTTATTCATGGCAGAAGGGCCGGAAGTGCTACCACGTCCAGTTCCTCGTGAAATCCACTTCGTTTTTCGATGCGCTGTACCAGGTCCGTGACCGCTATGAGTCACATATCGACACCGAGGGCCTGTTTCCCTGGAAATTCATCCAGCGTATCCGCGAAGGGGGGTACAAACGGGATTTCAGTGCTCGGTTCGATCACAGCAGGGAAATCGCCTATACGACAGAAGGCAAGTATCCCGTGCCCGCATTCACCCAGGACGTGCTCTCCGCCTTCTACTACATGCGCACGTATGACTACAGCGAAATGCGCCGCGGAGAAACCGTGAAACTGAAGAATTTCTACAAGGACTCCACGTATACGCTTCGTGTCGTGTACCACGGCAAGGAAGTCGTGGAAGTGGAGGCCGGAACGTTCCGCACCATCGTCCTCGAGCCCGTGATGGAGGAAGGCGGCCTTTTCAAGGCCTCCGGACGCATCCTCGTGTGGCTGACCGATGACGACAGGAAGATTCCCGTTCAGGTAGACGCGGAAATACCCATCGGTTCGATCACGTCGGAACTGACGGAGTACAAGGGTATCCGCGGCCGCATCAACGCGCGCATCGAATAGGGCCCGCCGACGCATGCCACAAGTCTTTCGTCGCGCCGCTTCCTGCCATGGAAGCGGCGCGTTGCGTTTTCCTGCGTGTGGTACTTCCGCTTTCATGCACGGGGACCGACTTTTTCGTACCTTGTGCTGTTGCATCACAGGATCCCCATCCTCATACCTGACGAGTCAACCATGTTCCCCCAGCTGAATTTTGACGACATTCGGACGCAGTCCGTCCGAGAGCGCAGTAACAAGGTGAACCTGCAGGACTGTGCCCGGCCCTTCAACGGACGCGACGATTTCGGCCTCTTCCTCGACAGTCTCCCCAATATTCTCAAAGCGCGTGAACTGCGGGAGTTCGCAGGGGCCATCGCCGGTGCGCATCGTGCCGGACAGCCCGTCATTCTCATGATGGGTGCGCATGTGATCAAAGTGGGACTCGCGCCCATCGTTATCGATTTGATGGAACGCGGGGTGCTGACGCATGTCGCGCTCAACAGTGCGGGCGCCATTCATGATTCTGAATCCGCGCTGTTTGGTGTCACGAGTGAGGACGTGGCCGCGAACCTGCAGGACGGCAGCTTCGGGATGTGGAAGGAAACGGGGGACTTCATCAATGGCAGCCTCAAAGACGTTGTCGACCCACATGCCTGCGGTTTCGGCGAAGCCGTCGGCCGGGCGCTGATCGACGCGGACGCGCCGCATCTGCCGTACTCAATCCTCGCCGCGGGAGTGCGTCTCGGTGTCCCGGTCAGCGTGCACGCGGCCATCGGCACAGATATCGTGCACCAGCAGCCAAGCATGGACGGTGCTGTCACCGGGGAGATGAGCTTTCGCGATTTCCGTGTGCTCGCCCATTCGGTAAAGGATCTGCGAGACGAAAGCGTGGTGATGAATGTCGGTTCCGCCGTCATACTTCCCGAAGTTTTTCTCAAGGCCCTGACCGTCGTTCGCAATCTCGGCAGTGATGCCCGCGGCTTTTCGGCCGCGAATTTCGATATGATACAGCACTATCGTCCCCACATGAACGTCGTGACACGGCCGACTCTCGGCTCGGGACGCGGATTCGTGTTCACCGGGCATCATGAAATCATGATCCCGCTGCTCGCAGCCATGCTGCGCCGCGATCTTCCCGGAGGCAGCGATGCGTGAACAGGACCAGCATACGCCGGCGGATGATGTCAGGCACCCGCAGGAACAGCCGGACGCCGATCCGCAGATCGACGTCCCGCCGCTGATGCCCCCGGTGTTGTTCGGCCTGCTGCTGCTCGCCGTTGTTTTCGTCGCGTACCAGGTGCTCGGGGGACTGATCAGCTTTCTTCTCTTCGGCTTCGGCAGCGATGAGCAGGTCCAGGGTATGCGCCTGGTGACCATGCTGTCACAGGTGCTCTTCCTGCTGCTG
>CAJXSA010000084.1 GCA_913060595.1 uncultured Ignavibacteria bacterium | reverse complement strand
CGAGATAGCATCGTGACTGGAGTTCAGACGTGTGCTCTTCCGATCTGAAGCGCTTTTTCACCAGGCTCTTCCAGTCGGCCGACGTCTATCAGCTCAACGCGGGCGCGGCCACGGTGACCGATATGGTGCAGCACGTTTTGACTCATGTCAGCGGTAACGGAAGGTAATCCCATGGCGAAAGACATATACAACAACGACGTCTACAAAAGCTTCTACGAGCAGCTGATCACCAAGCTCGACGGACCGAATATCCGCGAAGTCTCGCTCAAGTGGCTGGAGCCGCGCGTCAAGGAGTTCGCGCAGAAAACGCAGTACGGATCGCATGTGTGGCGGTCGGTGCAGAGTTCGCGTCTCGCGGGCAAGACCGTGTATCTCGGTTCCGAACTCGTGCGTCTGCCGAAGCTGCTCCCCTACCAGGAAAAAGTGGTCAGGAATGCTCCTGAGGAACTCCAGAAGGTGCTCAAGTGGATGACCACGCTGCCCTTCATCAAGCTCACGCGGCAGATGGGCGACAACCCGGATTACAATCCCGTCTGCACGCTGTACCTGAGCGTGGGCGACTGGCGCAACTCCCGCCTGGCCTACCAGTGGGGCAACCTGCTCGACGAGCCCGCGGGACGTCCGGGACCGGCCATCACCATGATTCACATTCCCGAGGAGCATCAGAGTCGTCAGCAGATCCTCACCATGCCCGAGTTCAACCTGAACATCTGCCTCGGCAGCGATTACCTCGGTGAGGACAAGAAGGGCTTTCTCCGCCAGGCCATGTGGATGGCGGATGAGAAGGGCATGCTCGGACTGCACGCCGGCAGCAAGGTGGTGGTGGCGCGCGACGCGAAGGACAACGACCTGAAGCGTCACGGCGTCATCCTCTTCGGCATGACGGCCACGGGCAAGTCCACCTGGAGCTGTCACCAGCTGGAGATGGATCCCAAGCGCGGCGAGATGACCTACGCGTCGCAGGACGATATCTGCTTCCTCAAGGACGACGGTTCCGCCTACGGTTCGGAGCACAACTTCTATGTGAAAACCGACGTGCGGAAATCCGACCAGGAGGCCATGCATTACGCGCTCACGCACAAGAGCGCGCTGCTCGAGAACATCATGGTGGACGCCAAGGGCAACATCGACTTTCTCGATGAGAGCCTCTGCGGCAACGGTCGCGCCGTGGTGCGCATGGACAAACTCTTCATCGAACGCGACAGCAAGCTCATTTCCATCGCGGCCGAATCGATCAACCTGCCCAGTCTCGAGGAGAACGACTACCTCTGGTTCGCCTTCATCACGCGGCGCAACACCATCATGCCCTTCGCCCAGCGCCTGACGCCGGAGCAGGGCGTGCTGGCCTACCTGTTCGGGGAATCCACCCTGAGCTTCGCGGCCAATCCCGAGAAGGCCGGCGACTCCGTGCGCATCGTGGGCACCGACGACTTTATCATCGGCAGCCGCGGCCGCAAGGTCAACCGCTTCTACGACATCATCATGAAGCTGGTCAACAAGTATCCCGGCCAGGTGCAGTTCCGCCTGTACAACACCGGCGGCATGGGCGAGATCATCGAGGAGACCGACGACCGCGGCACCCTGCGCAAGCGCCTGGTGCGCAAGGCCGAGCGCGTGCCCCTCGACCTGATGGCCGCCATTCAGCGCGGTGACCTGCGCGGCACCAACAAGTGGGAAAAGGGCATACTCGGCACCGAGGGCATCGTCGAAGCCGACGGCCGCCGCATGGACGAGTGGGACGTGCACAGCCTGTACTCCAAGGAACAGATCGACTATTACATCAGGGATCTGATCCAGGGCCGCCGCGCCTTCCTCGAGGAAATCGCGAAGGAGGGACTGCGTCCCGAGCTCATCGCCGCCGCCGAGCGCAGCTTCCGCGCCATGGGCGACAAGAGCCGTCCCGCCCCGGCCGGCGCTCCCGCGGCCATGCCCTCGGGCGGACCGGTCACCGCAGCCGAGCCTCGCGTCATCGTGCAGCGCGACGAGCCCGTCAAGCGTCCCCGCAAACCCGGCGTCTGGCGGTGGAGATGATGGATTTGCTCTTGTGAGCACCAAGACACGAAGACACGAAGTCACCAAGTCATTATTTTATTCATCGTCCCCACGCTCCGCGTGGGGACGTTTGTTATGAACCCAGCATGATCCCCACGCTCCCCTGCCACGGCGAAGCTCCGCGCAGCGGAGCGGAGACGGGTGGGTTCGGTCAGTCCGAGGCAAGGGGGATGCGCAGCTGCAGGAGGGAGATGTGGTCGTGCATGCCGGTGGGCAGGATGGCGCTGCCGTAGGGCCACTCCGTCCAGGGATCGTGTTCTTCGTAGACGGGTTCGGCGCTGAGGTGGTAGAAGAGGACGGGGGTGCCGATAGCCAGCGTTCCGGCCGTGATGTATCCGGCAGTGTTTTTCGTCAGTATGGCCGTGGTCGCGCCCGCGGCGACGCCCAGGGCGGAACCGAGAAAAGTCAGCCAGGTGTCCCCGGTGCCGCCCTGCAGGTCGCCGACGCCCACGACGCCATAGGTGATCCCGGAGCTCGTCGCCAGATACATCAGCACCATTCCAACCACGGCGGCACCCGGACTGCCCCCGCCGGATGAGCCGGCAAAGTCCGGCCGTGCGATTCCCAGCGCCGCAAGCGTACCGACCGTTCCCAGCACCGCGCCGCTCAGCGTGCCGATGAGCGTCTGATTGACGATTGTCCCCACATGTCCCGGATGCCATACCAGCGTACGCAGGCTGTCCTCTCCGGCAGGCGATACGCGGGCAATTGTCTGACTGTCCGGCGTCCCCGCACTCACCGACTCGGTGGCTGGCTGTGCGCAGAGTGATGTCGCCAGAAGAAGAATCGCCCCGATGCACCCCGGTATGCACTTCATACCAAAAACTCCTATTATATGAGAGCTAATATACAATTCCCCCCCCTGGGGACAAGGGCAAACGCACGGACAGGCGGCCGCTTCACCCCTTCACCTCTTTACCTCTTCACGATCTATGATGAAAACCAACGCGACACGAATCCTCGAAGCCCGGCACATTCCACACGAGCAGATCACCTACGACAGCTCGGACGGGGAGATCGACGCGATTTCCGTGGCGGAGAAGATCGGCGCGGAGCACGAGCAGGTGTTCAAGACGCTGGTGGCGCGCGGGGACAAAACGGGGATCGTGGTGTTCTGCATACCGGGTCCGTTCGACCTGGACCTGAAGAAAGCCGCGTCCGTTTCCGGCAACAAGAAGGTCGAAATGATACGCGCGAAAGAGCTGCTGCCGCTCACCGGTTACATCCGCGGCGGCTGCTCGCCGATCGGCATGAAGAAGCAGTTTCCCACATGGATCGACGAAACCGCGCTGCTCTTCGATCGCATCCATGTCAGCGCAGGAGCGCATGGCGCACAGATCCTCCTCTCCCCGCAGGACCTCGCGGAACTCGTTGAGGCCCGGTTCGCAGATATCTCTTGAATGGGAACAACGAAGCGAGCGAAGAGAGCATAGATGTGGCAGGGCGCTGCTGTGGCCTGCCGGGGCGAGGGACTCAATGCCACCAGGATGCTGTCAGGATGGTGGGAAGAGGGCGAGTGCGGTGAGGAGGAGGATCCACTGCACGGTATAGATGCGGAGGAAGCGACGACGGGGAAAGGTGTCGCCCGTGAGGCGCTTATAGAGGGGAATGTCGCCGTGCAGCCAGGGGAGCTCTGGAGGCAGGAAGCTCCCGCTGTCATGCGTCCCGCCGAAGCGCAGCCACGTGAACAGGTAGTAGACGATGTCCTCGGTGTAAAACAGCAGTCCCCCGAACAAAAGCTGCCAGGGCAGTCCGAGCAGCAGCACTTGGATGAGTAGGCCCGCGATCCAGATGGCGGTGATCCACCAGTGCCACCCGTGTTCGTGAAGGAGATAGCGAGGCATGTCCGACCACTTCTTCCCCGCCGCGTACAGCGACCGCTTCGTTTTCTCCTTGAAGTGAAAGTCGACGTATCCTGCGAGGAAGAACGGGAGGAGTATGCCGGCAGCGATTTCCAGCCATGGATTCTGCATAGTGCAATATACCTTCGGGGGCACGAAGACCCTCATCGTCCCCACGCACCCGTCTCCGTTCCGCTGCGCGGAACTTCGCCGCGGCAGGGGAGCGTGGGGACGATGACATGATGCCCCTTCGCTCTCTTTGTTCCCTTCGTTGTTCCCATTCCTATGCGACCTGGAACAGGTACAGCATGCCCAGCAGGAGGATGGCGACGAACATCAGCAGCTGTCTCATGTCGGACCTCACCAGTTCCACGGGAGCAGGGAGTTGAGGAAGCTGACCACTTCGTCGAAGTAGACGATGATGGCCACGGCCGCGGATACTGCGCCTGCTGAGATGAGGCCGACCTTGATCTGCGTGAGCAGTCCCGCGCCTGCGGCCGCCTCGGCGGCGGAAGTCCCGGCGATGACGTCGGCCGCCACGATGATCTTGGCTTTCGAATTCGTGCGTATGATTACGTCCACCGCGGTCTTGGACAGCGCGCCGTCCGCTGCGGGCAGCGGCGTCACCTCCTGCATCATGCGCTTCCAGTACGCGTAGCTGTGCCGGGCGATGGCGATGGCCAGGCGTGGCAGCACTTCCGTGCTGTCACCCGCGGGCCAGCGTTCGGTGAGGATGTCCCGCTCCAGCTTATCGAGCCGCCGCTGCGTGTCGGTGAAGGTGTCCTCGGTACAGAGCACTTCCCCGAGACGGCGCAGGTAGTCCTGCTCGCGTGGAGTGACGCCGGCGCTCACGTAGGCGGCGAGACGGCGGCGGGCGGTGGAGTCGATGCGGAGGGCGAAAGCGGACTGCACGAGTCCCATGCCCTCGTCATGCGTGCAGCCGCCGTGTTCCATTGCCCAGGAGGTGACGGCGGACTGGCTGCGGCCCAGCAGATGCGAAACGTCGAGGGTGTCCCACGGCACCGTGGCGGCGACGAAGGCGTGCACGATCTGGTTGTGACGGATGCCGATCGAATCGAAGGGATTTGCGGCGTGATACGGGGCGTGCACAAGCGCACTCTTGCGCATCGCGAGATAGGTGCTCGGCAGGGTGGGGGCTTCCTCCCCGTGATCCGTGCAGGCGGAAAGCACGGTGAGCGTGAACGCTGCAATCAGCAGGCAGACAATGAGCTGTGAGTGACGTGCAGCGCGGACGGCTGCGTCAGGCGCATGTGCGTACATGACGGTTCTCCCTATAAAATGATGTTGTTTTCGGCCGGCACTCCCTGTCCGACCGTCAGGATGCCAAGATGCGCATCCGCTTACCCCGGGACAAGCCCAAAGCGGATGACTGCATTCCCGTGGCACCTGCGTTCATTGCATTCGCCGCGGAGCGGCAGGGAGCGTGGGGACGAGATTAGATTAACAGCATCGCCAGGCAGATAACGAAACAGGCGGCCCGGGGGCCGCCTGCGGAAGATCATGAACGGGAAATTGCGGTCAGGCTTCTGCTTCGCCTTGGCTGATTTCCATCAGTTCGATTTCAAAGGTGAGATCCTTGCCGGCGAGGGGGTGATTGGCGTCGAGCGTGATGGCTTCCTCGCTCACGGCGGTGATCTTGACGGGAACCGCGCCGCCGTCCTGCTGATGCAGCTGCAGATCCATGCCCACTTCCGGGGTGATTTCCGCGGGAATATCCGACGGCTTGACGTTGATCACGAAATCGTCGCGGTAGTCGCCGTAGGCATCGGCCGCGGGAATGTCCACCTTGGCGGTGTCACCGACATTCATTCCTTCCACGGCGTTGTTGAAGCCGGGAATCACCTGTCCCGCGCCGATGGTGAAGGAAAGGGGGTCGCGCTCGCGCGAAGAATCGAAAACGGTACCGTCACTGAGAGATCCGGTGTAATGAACATGTACGGTGTCGCCGCTTTTTGCAGTAGCCAAATGAAACTCCAGTTTTTATGAAAGGTGATAATGTCTAAGGTAGGGAAGTTTGCAGGGAAAGGAAAACCGGGACGGATTATTCCCCCGTGTTTTCGGCGTTCCGCGCGCGCCGCGCGGCGGGCAGGCGCCACCACGGCACGCCGGGATGCACGTGATGCTCCTCGTGATATCCGAAGTGATAGCAGGTGAGAAAGGACAGCAGGACGCCGTACTCGTTGCTGCGCGCGCGATGGGGCTCGCGGTAGGGCTCGTCGGTCTCCCGGTGCGGGAGATAGGTGCCGAAATAGAACAGCTGAAATGTGCTCAGGATTGCGGGCAGGGCCCAGAAGAGGATGAGGTTCGCGTCGGGCACGCCGACGATGTGCATCAGCACGTTGTAGAGCACGGCCATGCCGAGCAGCTGCTTCCATGTCACGTAGGTGAAGAAGAAATGCAGGTACCAGCGCACGAATCCGCGGTGTGCGCCGTCGTGAAAGTCGGGATCCCCGTCGCTGGCGGGATGCGCGTGATGCTCGTGATGCTTGCGCAGCAGCACGCGGAAGGAGAACAGCGCGTACAGGCGCGTCGCCAGTATCCCGATCGCGCTGTTCAGACGCGGGTGCTTCGGGGCGACGGTGCCGTGCATCGCGTCATGCGCGGTGATGAAGAGTCCGGTGTAAAGGAAGGTCATCAGCAGCGAGAGCGGCGCCGCGGCCCAGCCCAGGGCGGCGAAGTCCGCCTGCAGGGCGAAGATCAGCGTGCCCAGCCAGGAGAGGAGGACGATGGCGGCGATCAGCACGCCGCGCCAGCGGTATGTGCCCGGGGTGCGGGACATTCAGGCGCCGAAGGTTTTCATGAAGACGCGGTCGCGCTCACCGTCGACGCGGTGTTTTTCCTCCAGCTGCCGGCGGACATCCGGCGGCTGCGCGGCAAAGGCTTCCTTCTTGCGCAGCGGGGTCATGCCCGGACGGATTTCCTGCGTGAGGATATCGGCCACGTACACGATGCGGTCGCCGATGTCCAGCGAGGACACGATATGGCATTCCGCCCAGCCGCAGCTGCCGTCGAGTACGGGTATGCCCTGCGGACTGCGTCGCGGTGTGGCGCCGGCGAACTTGTCCACCTGGCGACCGGAGGCCAGTCCGAAATGCGGGAGCAGGTCGGCCTGATCGTCTGCCAGAAGGTTGAGCACGAAATGGCCGCTGAGCGCAATGAGGTCATGGGTGAAATTCTGCGGGGAGAGCACGGCGACCACCCGCGGCCGGTCGGGCACCAGCGTGGCGGGCATGATCCAGGTCGCCACCTGTCCGTTGTCGCGTCCCTCATGATGGGCGGTGAGCACCCAGATTTCGTGATTGGTCAGCGAAAACATGGAGCCGGGATAGGGGTCCGCCGGGGTGTCGATATCGTGCGGCTGCGCGCTCATACGAGGTCGGGCAGCGTGACGGTCTGTGCGATTTTCTCCCCGATCACCTCGCTGAGCACCGCGAGCAGGTGACGTTCGTCCCCGCGTGCGTACCAATGCTCCTCCACCGCGTCCCAGTAAAACGGGATGCGCACATCGCCGCGTATCATGTCGATCTGCTGTTCCGCGTCGTTGCGCTGCAGGGAGATGAAGGTTGCGTCGTCGAACATCAGGCGCATGCCTTTGTCCTCCGGGTAGGCTTCCACGCCGTCCAGCGCCAGCTGCTCTATCGCGCGCTCGATGCCCTCCCAGGTCTCCCGCACCGTCACCTCGAAATCCTGTCTGTCCATGTATTGCCTCTATTAAATGTCGTTATTGATCCAACATGAAAGGCAACCACAGAGTTCACAAAGGAAGCACAATGGTCACAGAGGATATTTTTTATTTTTCTTTGTGACCTTTGTGCAAAACTTTGTGCCCTCGGTGGTTGCCTTATTTCCCCAGATGCTCAGATAGTAGGTCCCGGAGGCGCTCCCCATGCACATCATCCCCCTCCGCGAGGATGCGTCCGTTGCGTCCGATGAGCACGTAATGCGGGATGTTCTGCAGTCCGAAGCTGAGCGACACCACGTCGTTGAAGGCCCCGGCGAGGCGGGCGTGCTTCCAGGGCATGGCGTAGCGCTTCTCGCGGAAACGGCGGATGCGCTCGTCGCTGGCGTCGAAGGAGAGACTGAGGATGTCGAAGCCGTGCGGGTGGAATTCCTCGTAGATCTTCTCCATTTCCGGCAGCGCCTCCACGCATGGGGGACACCAGGTAGCCCAGAAATCCACCAGTACGATGCGTCCGGTAAAGCTCTCGTTCGCGAAATACGTGCCCTCCTCGTCCAGCGAAGCCACCACGAACGGCGGCGCGGCGACGAAATGCGCGGTTTTCTCCGCCGCAACCCTGTCCCCTGTGATATTGCTGCCGTCCTGCGCCTGCGCCCTCCCTGCAAGGAAAGTCGCAAAAACGCACGCCGCCACAATGTACATGACCTGTTTCATATACCCGTAAGATGTAAAAACCTCCGCATACGTTTCCCATATCCCGAAATTTTTCCTCCCCGTCCTTTTCCACCGCAAATAATTGATCTGCTTCTTACTTTTCTGACGCAGAAATATGGATAAAACTCAGTTTTATGGAATATTATTCAGGATATATACGAAGTATTTAGATAGATAAAACAGATAAATACGAAATATTGACTTGAAAAGTTCGTATATATATGTATCTTTTCTCTGCAATCTGCAATCTGCAATCTGCAATCTGCAATCTGCAATCTGCAATCTGCAATCTGCAATCTGCAATCTGCAATCTTTCATCAAAGAGGATGACCATGCATGCATCAGAAGTACGTTTACTCCGTCAGCAGCTGGATGCGAAGCTGCGGGGAATGCGCCGGGCGGGGGAGGAGCCGGTGCCCGTGAAGGGATGGATACGCAGCATACGGGAGGCGCTGGCGATGAACGCGCGGCAGCTGGCGGCACGCATGGGACTGTCGCCCTCACGCATCAGCGAACTGGAGGAGGCCGAGCGCACGGGAGCGGTGACCATCAACTCGATGCGCCGCGCGGCCGAGGCGCTCGACTGCCGCTTCGTGTACATGCTGCTGCCTGCGTCCAGTCTCGAGGAGACGCTGGAGGCGCAGGTGGAGAAATACCTGCGGGAGAAATTCCAGCGCGTGGGACAGAGCATGCTGCTCGAGGAGCAGGAGCTCGAACACCGCGACGAGGCGCTGCTCTTCCGCAGCATGCGCGACGAGTTCATGCATGACACGCCCAAGGCAGTATGGGAGGAGCAATGAGCATCGATGCGCCGCCGGGCGCGACGCCGGTAACGGGCGACGACCTCGAGGGACTGCTGCTCCCGCATGTGGCCACGCGCAAGGACCTCGACTTCTGGGAATTCCGCAATATTCTCAAGGGGGAGGAATGGGCCTTCGCGGCGCATGCGGAGGACATGCTGAGCGAGGAATTCGTGCGCGAACTGCATCGCCGCATGTACGGGGACGTCTGGGGCTGGGCGGGGGACTTCCGCCGCAGGCAGACCAATATCGGCGTTCCTCCCGCACAGATACGCGAACAGCTGCGCGTCCTGCTCGACGACACGGCGTTCTGGATCGACGCGCAGACCTGGCCGCCCGACGAACTGCTCACGCGCTTCCATCACCGCATGGTGTGGATTCACCCCTTCCGCAACGGCAACGGCCGCCACGCCCGACTCATGGCCGACGTGCTTGCCGCGCGCCGCTGCGGGGTGCCCCCCTTCACCTGGGGCAGCGCCGACCTCTCCAACCAGGGCCGCGACCGCGACCGTTACATCCGCGCACTCAAACGCGCCGACGCCGGTGATTATACTGAACTGCTCGCCTTCGTGCGCAGCTGACGTCACGTTCACGCAGCCGCAATGCCGGAGACGCTCTCCCGGGAGTGGACTTCAACCCTGTACCGCGCATGCGGCGGTGCCATCGCGTTTCCCGCGTCCGGGAAAATCCGTACTTTGATCATCCACGACATCCATACGGGATTTCCATGCGCATTGCGGTACTTGCGATCTGTTTTTTCCTTCCCTCTCTCATGGCGGCACAGCCGCTGCTGGTTGACGGACTGTTCGAGGACTGGAACGCCCGTCCGGTGCTCGCCGCCGATGCCGCGGGAGACGACGGGGGATCAGGCGTGGATTTCACCGCGCTGAAAATCACGCATGACGACCGCTTCCTCTACATCCGCTTCAACACCACCGCGGAAGTCATCCTGCAGGAGGACAATACGCTGCGCCTGTATATCGACACGGATTTCGATGCGTCCACCGGACAGCAGCTGCAGGGACTGGGCGCGGAACTGCAATGGAATTTCGCGGGACGCTCCGGGACGCTGCGCATAGGCGGCAGCACGCGCAGCATCGATCACGCGGACATCGGTCTCTATCCCGCGCCCACCTATTCCTCCACCGATTTCGAAATCGCCCTGCGCCGCGACGTGACCTTCGGTGGACAGCCGCTGTACACGGCGGACTCGGTTCGCGTGGCACTGGCCGTGATAGAGGCCGGCGGCGATCGCATTCCCGACGCGGGCGGCGCTGCGTACGGCACAGGCGGTGAGGGACTGCCCGTGCCGCCGGAAACGCTGATCGGGGAGTCCCCTCGGGAAGCCGTGCGCCTGCTCACGTGGAATACGCTGCAGGACGGTCTGATCGATGAGCAGCGGCAGCCGGCCTTCGCGCGTGTGCTGAAGGCGGTGCGACCGGACATCATGTGCTTCCAGGAATGCTGGGACGCCTCCGCGGGACAGGTGCTGCTCTTCGTGCGTTCGGTCATCGATCCCCCGCCCGGACGCAGCTGGCGCACGCTCAAGCTCGACCAGGGCAATGTGCTCATCACGCATCTTGACATCGAAGACAGCTGGGTGCTGCAGAACAATTACCGGGAAACGGCGTCCCTGCTCGCCACTCAGGCGGGAAAGAAGATGCTGCTCTTCAACTGCCATTTCCGTTGCTGCAGCGCCGATCTCGAGCGGCAGCAGGAGGCCGACGGCGTCATCCGCTTCATCCGCGACGCGAAGTCCCCGGGCGGCGAAATCACGCTCGACGAGGGCACGCCCATCGTGCTCACCGGCGACCTCAACCTCGTCGGCGACCGCCGGCAGATCGAGACGCTGCTCACCGGCGACATCGCGGACAACACGCTCTACGGTCCGGACGAAAAACCGGACTGGGACGGCAGCGACATGGCGCTCTGCGTCTCGCGTCACCCGCGCTCGCGCATCGCCCACACCTGGCAGAATCCGCGCAGCAGCTATGCGCCTTCCATACTCGATTACATTCTGTACACGGGAAGCAGCATGTCCGTCACGCACGACATGGTGATCAACACCGCAGACATGAGCGCCGCGCAGCTGCAGCAGTACGCGCTCGAGTCCGACGACTGCGCCACCGCTTCCGACCATCTCCCGCGCTTCGCGGACCTGGCCTGGGATGACGAGGTCGCGGTCGACCCGGTCGCCGTCCCGGAGCAGCTCGCCATCGACGCGCTCTGGCCGCAGCCTGCCCGGGACCGCCTGCACCTGCGGCTGGGAAGCGCGCATCGACCCGTCGCGATCACCGTCACCGACCTGCTCGGACGCACTGTGCTGCAGCATCCCACGCTGTCCGTGAAACAGACGGAGCTCGACATCACAGTACTGCGACCGGGCACGTATTTCCTGCAGGTCAGTGATGGACAGCATACGACCGCCAGGATGTTCGTGGTGGAATGATGTCCGCATGCAAGCGATGTACACAGGGAAGAAATCAGACAGTGCACACATGACCTTCCGCTTCCTCCATATCGCCGACGTGCATCTCGGCAAGCATCAGCATCAGAGCGATGCGCGCTACGCCGATTACTTCGCCGTGCTGTCCTCCGTGGTCGAGCACGCCGTGCGCGAGGGCGTCGACGCCGTGCTCGTCGCGGGCGATCTCTTCGACGAGCAGGATCCGTCGGCCGAAACCGTGCGCCGCGCCATGGCGG
>CAJXSA010000083.1 GCA_913060595.1 uncultured Ignavibacteria bacterium | reverse complement strand
AAGGATTGCTGACATCAGCCACGCAGAATCCCCCGCTTCCGTCCGCGACATAGGCGTAGTCACCCCGTACCGCCACGTCTTCCACTGACGCCTGCGTGGGCAAGGTGCCCGTGAGCACGGGCTGCGACGGATCCGACACATCGATGACATGCATTCCCTCTGCCGTATTGGCGAGATAGGCATAATCCCCGGCGACGCAGACGCCGGAGGCCCGTCCGTCCGTGTCGAGGAAGCCGACCGTCGCCGGTTGCGCGGGATCGCTGACGTCCACGACCGTGAGTCCCCGCATGACTGACGCCAGGTAGGCATGCTGACCATGCACGGCGATGTCCTCGATGTAGGTATTGGGGATGAACTCCGACACGTACTGCGGGCTCGACGGATTCGAAACATCGATGATGCGAATTCCGCGGTCATAAATCACCACATACGCGTAATCGCCGTCCACGACCATGCGTTGCATCACGGATCCCGACGGAACTGTGGGGAGGGAAACGGGTTGCGCAGGATCGGCGACGGACAGCAGGCAGAGCCCGCCGCTTTCGGACGCGACGCATGCCGTGTCTCCTGCCAGGATGATATGACTGGAGCGAGACGGAAGGTTCTGCGAAGTGACTTCCGAGATACTTGCGGGATTGGAAATATCCAGCACGCGCATTCCCTGCGAATTCGCGAGGAAGGCCCGGTTCCCGACCAGCACGGCGTCCCGGGGCTGAATGCCACCGACCGAAGCCTTTCCCAGGCATTGAGGCTGCGCGGGCGTGGAAACGTCAATCATCGAACAGTGCCCGGAGCCGGCGACCATGAGAATGCGCTGCCCGTCCATCGCCAGGCCAAGGCACTCGGCGAGCGTATCAATCGAGGCGATTTCCACGGGATTCCGCGGGTCATGCACATCGAGAACGCGCAGTCCGTCTCTCCCGGCTGCGAGATAGGCATGGACGTCACGCACGATCGTCTTGTATATGTAAAAGGGGGGAGTCTGAAATGTCCCGATGACCGCGGGAGCGTCCGTATCGCTGATGTCGACGATCCGCAGTCCGCCACCCCCGCAGCTGACATACGCGCGAGTCCCGTCGATACTCACCTGCACGGCATTCCCCTCCAATTCCACGCTTCCGCGCACGACGGGTGCATCCGGCTGCGAAATATCCACAACATGCAGACCAGCGCGGTCCGCAGCGACAAAGGCCCGGTCGCCACGCACGGCCACATCCTGCACGATGCCGGGCAGGACGACACGTCCCCGCCTGGCAAGCGCCGTACTGCCGTCGCGATCCATGACATCCAGACAGGCGCCGTTGCCCATGAGCAGGTAGCGTCCTGCGGCCGTGCTGCCGAAGCAGGGACCGTCAGGCAACCGTCCCACGACATCCATGTTGTGCTGGGTCTGGCCGATGGCGGTCGCGGCGAGCAGAAAAACAATGCCGGCGGCCATGCGCCGGATCCATCCGAACCGTTCCTGGTTGCATCTCATCATTGTACCCTCATGTTCACTGTGATGCAGGCGATATGTGACTCCAAACGCCGCCACCCCGCCGTGGAAAACAGCGGGGGCGTACGCGCGTCATACGGGAGCATTCACTCTGAATAACAGCAATTGATCGTTTACATGCAAGCGCAGCAAGGTGGTGCACAGCCGGCACACACCCCTCCCGCGCACCGTACTGCGTGTATCCGTGCGCTATTGAACGTCCCCGCGCGTGCCGCGACGAAATAGAGCGGGGGTGCCTCGCACGGTGCAGGGTGACCGGGGAGAACCATGCGGAAGATCTCTGTGTTAATGAATGGCGCGAACACAGCACTTTCATACTGAAACAACGCATTCCCTGAAGCGTACACCGCAGCGTTGCTTCATGCAGACAGACAACCGCTTCGAAGATGCATCAACGTTTTCTGTACATACTTCAAACCGCCCTTTACAGCATGCTGATCATTGCCCTGATCGTAGTGCTGTACGTTCCGCATACCGAAGTGTATACCGTGGCGACGGAGCGATTCGAGCAGTACATGGCGGAGTCCGGGAATGCCGTCGGAGCTGAGAGGGAAAGCATGCGCATCGGGTTCATACTCGGATACATGGTGATGCGTGAGAGCCTGTCGGTCTTCATACTCGTCGGCGTGAGCATCCTTGCCGCTGCCGGGCTGGTGTCCTTCTCCCGCATCCTTCTGCAACGATACACGCGGTCGTTCCCGCTCGCGAATCCCCGTGATTCACTCAAGAACATCCTCTCCCACATGCTGCTGTTCAGTTTCGGCATTTTCAACAGACGCGCGTCGGAACCCCTGCGGTATTTTTTCGATCGGCCGGTGAAAGTGAAGATTCTCGCCCTGCTGTCGTACGCGTTGATATTCTTCTCGATCACCATGGTCTACGACTTTCCCGCGCACAATGACTTCCTGCGCCGCTATTATTATCTCGTCCTCGCCTGGCCCCTCTACCCTGTCACACTTATCGCGCTGACATTCTTTGTTGCACCGCTGCAGCAACGTTCATCACAGTGGCTGCTCTGGCTGTCCGTTTCCGGACTGACGCTGTACTTCATGATCAGCTTCGCATTCGGTGCGCAGCTCGGCACCGTTCCTGCAGGTGGGTCGGATGCGGCCTTCGAAGGCCTGAAAATCCTGAATCTCAAGGACCTCTTCACGACACTGCTGATCGCACTGGCGTTTTCGTTCTACATCGAACTCATGAAGTCCACCGTCGCAGAGAAAAGCCGCATGGAAACGGAATTACGTTTCGCGCAGCGCATACAGAATGAACTGATCCCTGAGATTGCGACGCGGACCGAAGAGTACGAGATCTTCGGCAGGACGGAATCTGCGCATGAAGTCGGTGGCGACATGCTCGACACCGCCAGGCTGAACAACGGATCAACCGCCATCGCCGTTGCGGACGTGTCGGGTCACAGCATCGCATCCGGATTGCTGATGAGCATGCTGAAAACAGCGTTCCGCACCGAACTCACGTATTTCCGGGATCCGCAGACGCTCGCAGGGTCGCTGAATAGCACCATACACGGGAACAAAGCGCAGAACATGTTTATCAGCTTCCTTTTCGGGATCATCGACAGCAAGCGCCGGATGCTGTCACTCGTCAATTGCGGACATCCGCCGCTCCTTCACATGGCTGCGTCGGACGGGTCCATCTCTCGTCATCGCACGGGAAATCCCGCTCTCGGCCTGATGCAGAACGTGTCATTCGCCGTCCTCGATATTGCCTATCAACCCGGCGATGTATTCGTGCTTTTCAGCGACGGTCTGGCAGAGAGCACGAATGCAGCAGGCGAAGAATGGGGAGTCGACCGGTTGGAGGAGACGCTGCGGGAACACAGACACGCGACTGCGATCGAAATGCATGACGCCATTGTCCGGCGCGCAGCAGCATTTCGCAAAGACGTCGCCCAGCGAGACGATGTGACGCTGATGGTGCTCCGAATGCACTAGTGCACTTTCCCCTTCCCTGTCGATCACCCTGCCGACGCTCCCCGCATAGGCATTTTCGCCATTCTTCCCCCCACGAAAGCAAAACGCCCGCAGCAAGTCACTGGCAGCTTGCCCGGGCGTCGCCCCGCGGAGCGGGATATGAACTGGCGGAGGGTGAGGGACTCGAACCCACAAGTCCTTGCGGACGGCAGTTTTCAAGACTGCTGCATTACCAATTATGCTAACCCTCCGTTGTATGGACTTCTGGCGGAGGAAGTCCGATCAACATCGCAATATCGGCATTCATGCAGTGGGCTGCAAGCCGGGAGCCCATACGGGCATCCCCGCACTCCCACATCGTTCAATGCGGCCGACCTCCCGCAATAAAACCCCAAAACAATATATATGTTTTTTTTCTTGACATCGGCGTTCAGACAACGTACATTATCAGCGTCTATCTCAAGAACACAAATATCATCGCAGTATGATGCT
Source organism: uncultured Ignavibacteria bacterium (assembly GCA_913060595.1). Classification (GTDB taxonomy): domain Bacteria; phylum Bacteroidota; class Ignavibacteria; order SZUA-365; family SZUA-365; genus BM516. The sequence goes on along the minus strand of CAJXSA010000083.1, from coordinate 7,920 downwards.
CAAAGGAAAGAATCACCGGTGAGACATGCTGGCAGCGCCATATGCCGTCTCACATGCGTTAGAAAATTATAGGTGATGCGCACACGCGCATGCTGCAGAGAACTGTCTTCCTCGACCGGATTTCGCCGATAGTGAGCCGCTGAATGCGGAATACCACGTCTTATGGGTCGAAAATCCGATATTTTCACCACACTACTCATATATGAGGTACTTCATGAAGATGTCCATAAAGTTTTTCGGAAAGGCCGCCGCCATGGCCGTGGCAGCCGCGTTCATATTCACCGCGTGTTCCGAGGAACAGGCACCGGTGCAGAACTCCCAGCAGGGAGAGGCTGACGGCCGTACTCCCGGACTGATGAAGACAATGGGGACGCAGCTCGGCACGCTGAATCCGGCCACGGATCCGGGCGGCGGCACCTGCACGATCCCCTATTCGTCGGGCGGTATGGGACAGGCACCGGTGTGGCTGAGCAAGTCTTATGATCTCTCGGCCTGGGCCGGAAAAAACGTGAAGATCATTTTCAATTTTGACACGCGTGATCCGTTGTACAACAAGCACGAAGGCTGGTTTATCGACGACATCAACGTCGATGGCACCACTGACGACGTCGAATCCGGCGCCGGCAGCTGGACCTCGACTGGATACTGGCATATCAGCACCTCCCGTTCCGTCTCGGGCAGCAGCAGCTGGCGCTATGCCAATTCCACTACCGGGAATTTCCAGGGGACTCCGATCTCCACGGATTGCCGCGACACCCGCAATTCCGGTACGCTGACTTCAGGCGTGATCGGCCTCGGCGCCAATCCGACGCTGACCTTCAACACGCTGTTCGAGATCGAGGGCGTTTCCCCGCAAGCGTTCGATCGCATGATTATCGAGATCGAAGAAGTCGCCGACCTTGCGGCGGCCATCGATGTCAAGCCCGGCGGCTGCCCGAATCCCTTCAACGTCAAGTCAAACGGCAACATTCCTGTGGCCATTCTCGGCACGACCAGCTTTGACGTCACGGATGTCAACGCTTCCACCGTCACGCTCGCCGGTGTGATGAACGGCCCCCAGACCCCGCTCGCGGGTGACGTCGGCACGCCGTACGGCATGATGCCGATGGACTGCATGGACTGCAACGCCTCCGGCGCGGACGGTTTCGGCGACTGGACGTTCTACTTCGCCAGCCCGGACGTCACCACCGCCATCGGCATGGTCGATGACGGCGACTGCCACAACGTCATGCTCCGCGGCCGCCTCAATGACGGTACCTGGTTCTCCGGCTATGACGTGCTCAAAATCATCAAGAAGGGGAAGTAATCCTCCTCACGTACCTCCAGGTACAAGAAAAGGGAGAGGCAGTTTCTGCCTCTCCCTTTTCAATTATGCGCGATTCCACATGCAGTCGCACCTTCCACCCCTTCCCCCTCTCCCCCGATCCGCGCTCCCGGACGCCGGGCGCACCAAAAAAAAGCCGTCCCGGCAGGGGGACGGCTTTCTATGGTCAGGTTGGCCTGTCTGTCACTTGTTGATCTGATACACGATCTTGCGAACCGTATCGAACTGCAGATAAGGATACATCTCGCGGATCTTGTCTATCGCATCGCCGGCACTCATTTCCTTGCGCATGTTGCGGAACATGCGGCGGATTTTGTAATCACGGATGGCCTTCTCGCTGAACAGGTTGTGCTTGTTGAGCTCGAAGTACACCTCGTCGTCGATCAAATCCTGCAGCGGATTGTCGCCGGTGGTTAGTTCGTTCTGCATAGTGCCTCCATTTGGATGTGGATGAACGAGAATCGTGAAACGAAGCACTAACAACAGCTGTCGATACTTCTTCTCCTTTTTGTCAGATCTTGCAGGTTAGACACGCATCCGGGGAAAAGGTTACAAATTTGGACCGGATTCGTTTCGACCTCATTCTTTATAACGAGGATAAGAGGCGAATTGTTTCAGGATTTCGGCTCTTTTGTAAAGATGGGTCGATAGGCAGGGGGTTTTTTCAGATAACTGGAAAAAAGGTACAACCTGAAGCGCAGGGATGCAAGGGTTTTACCCGGGTTCCGAATTTATGACCTTCATCACCTCTTCCGTCCCCCCATACCCGGCGCTGCGAATCCAGGCATCCACGGTTTCCGGCAGTGCGCCGGAATAATATCCTCCCCGCTGTATGCTGTCCGCCGCATGGGTGAAGACATCACCCCAGCCGGGAAAATCATGCGCGTCGAAGGCCGTATTGTGGAAGAGAAGCACGGCGACACCGCGGGCCTCGTCGACGATGCGCAGCAGCGCATCGATGCGTCCGCAGGCGTCCTCGGGCGACAGTGCACGGTACTGCGCCAGCGTCCCGTCCATCACGGTCAGCGGCAGTTCCCATATCGGCAGCGCCTCTCCGCGATCGAGATCCCAGGGCAGAAACGGATGGCAGCTGCCGTTACGGAAACCCTCCTCCTCCGCGAAACCGAGCGTGGAATCCACGAAAAAACCCGCCGCAGCCTGCTGACGCCACGTCTCCGGGTACACGAATCGCAGGTAATGCTGCCGCACGCTGCGCAGATCATCTCGCACGGCGACACGCAGCCGCTCCTGTTCGCGTCCCAGCATGGCCGCGTCGGTATGCGCGTGGAAGCTCGGGTGCAATCCCACATCGTGCCCCTTTTCCTCCAGCAGCCCGAGCATGCGGCGTGCACGGGCGCCCTCGAGACGGTAACTCACGTCACGCTTGTCACGTCCCCCGGCCTTGAACAGCCAGCTGCCCCGTATCCCCCGCTCTTCCTCGATGGCGAGCATGCGATGCACCGACAGCACGTAGGGGTCGCTGTCCTCACGCGCGAAAGCGAGATACTCCCGCAGACGCTGCAGCCGCGCCGCGGCGGGGACACCGCGCCTGTTGAAGAGGAAATTCTTCACCACCTCGCGAAACAGCAGTCCGGGAGTGAACTTGGACAGATAGTCGATGTCATGCGTCATCACCGCGGCCGCGTTTCTGCCGTCATAGCGCTTCGCGTTATCAGCGTCATATCCCGCGGACTGCAGCACCGCGCGCAGTTGTGACGCGTACTCGGCGATCACAGGACGGACAAGTTCTCCGCGGGCGCCCAGCAGGCTGGCAGAAGCGGGAAAGCGGTCGAAACGGTCACGTGCCGCGCTGCTCCACTGCTCATGAAGGGAAAGGAAGAAAAAGGCCGCGGCGACGATGTCCGAAGACAGCGGTGCGGCATCCGGGACGGGGAAAAGGGACAGGAAAGGACGAGCGTGCGCCTCGCGGTCCACCGGGGAAAGCGGCAGCGCACCTTTCACGAGCAGCCGCGACTGCGTCTCGGCGACCGCGGCGGGGAGCCATGCGCTCCCTTCGCGGGCAAGCGGACCGTAATGCAGCACGGCGCCCTCGCGCACGAAACGCAGGCGGTATCCCGCAATCATGCCGAGCATGGCCAGCGCGTAACGCGCGGGACGGGCGAAGCGCCCGTCCGTTTCCATCGATACCGTGATTTCCTGCGCCATCAATGGCCCCGTGCGGCGGTGATCAGGAGTCTCCCCAGGACAGCACTTCGATGCGGACCTCGGCAAGACCATCGTGAATCATGTCCAGTTCTTCGGCGGCCGCGCGGCTCAGGTCGATCACCCGCGCGCGGCGAAACGGCCCGCGGTCATTGATGCGCACGATGACGGACTTCCCGTTGACCATGGAGGTGACGCGAACGTAGGTGCCGAATGGATACTCACGGTGCGCTGCCGTCAGTTCGCGACGGTTGTACCGCTCGCCGTTCGCTGTCGTGCGCCCGTGAAATTTGTTGTGGTAATAGCTCGCAATACCCTCGTCGACCTCGAGGACGTCGACCTGCGGGTAATTGCTGATATCATGCCAGTCCGCCGTTTCGCGTGTCGAAGAGCAGGCGGAGAACAGGATCACCGCCAGCAACGCGGGCGGGATGAATCTGTATCTCTTGATGAACTTCATTCATGGCACGCTCGCTGTGGGACAAAACAGTTAAAACGCCGCACACCGATGCGTGGCGGCGGCAGTCAGTTACAGGAACCGCTCGAGCCCTTTTTTCCGCAGATGGTCGACAACTTCCTTGACCTCCTGCGAACGGCCCTTGCGGCACACCAGCACCGCGTCCGCGGTGTCGATGACAATCAGATCTTCGGCCCCGATGACGGCGGCATACCGCCCCTCCGTCGTCGAGACATGACAGTTGCGCACATCGCGCAGGAACACCTCGCCGGTCGACGCACTGTCCTGCTCGTCCTTGGGATACAGGCGCGCGACCTCGTCCCAGCTGCCGAGATCGTTCCAGCCGAAATCGGCGGGCAGGACGAAGCGGTTCTCCGCTTTCTCCATCACACCGTAATCGATGGAAATCGGCCGCATTTCACCGTACGCGGATTCGAGGGCGGCCGGAAATCCGTCGGTGTCGATGTCCCCGCGCAGACGGCCGAGTTCCTCGGAAAGCTCAGGCAAATGCTCGGCGATGCCGTTGAGTATCGTGGAAACGCGCCATATGAACATGCCGCTGTTCCACACGAAGTCTCCGCTCTCGAGGAAACGCTGCGCGGTCTCGAGATTCGGCTTTTCCGCGAAGGTGACCACCTCGTAGGCGTTTTCCTCCGCGTAGGGACGCGTTTCGTCGGCCTTCTGAAACTGTATGTAGCCGTATCCGGTTTCGGGACGCGTCGGCGTGATGCCGACGGTGACAAAACCGCGCGATTGCTCTGCGACCGCGATGGCGTTTTTCAGGGTGTCCTGGAATGCGGCGATGTCATGCACCAGGTGATCTGCCGGCAGGACGACCATTACGGCGTCGTCGGCGCGTTTCCTGAGGATTTCCGCGCCCAGCCCGATCGCAGGCGCGGTATTGCGACCGAAGGGCTCGACGATGATGTTTTCCGGGGGCAGCTGCGGCAGCTGCTTGCGCACGCCCTCCTCCTGCTGCGCGCTGGTGATGACCAGGATGCGCTCCTGCGGAATGATGGGGTCCATGCGATAGACGGTGTTCTGAATCATGGTCCCGCTGCCGATGATTTCCAGCAGCTGCTTCGGCGAATGTTCCCGGCTGCGCGGCCAGAAGCGCGCGCCGACTCCACCGGCGATGATAAGTGCGTAGGCGTCCATTGCTACCTGTTGTCTCTTCACGATGCGCGTCCCGCGAGGGGACGCTTTCATAGAAAACCCGTCCCGCGGGGCGGGACGGGAAAACTTCATACGAACAGATTTATACGCGCTCCGCCACCTGCAGGCGGTTTATCGCCCGCATGAGCGCAAGGCGCGCACGCTCCATGTCCGTCGACTCTTCTTTCGTCTTCAGGCGCTGTTCAGCCCGTTCCCGCGCACTGCGTGCGCGCTCGATGTCGATGCTCTCGGCACGCTCTGCGGTGTCGGCGAGAATGCGCATCTGGTTGTGAAACACCTGTGCGATGCCGCCGCTGATGGCGTACAGCACATCGTTGCCGTCCTCACCGGTCACCTTCATCAGGCCCATGTCGAGAGAGGAAAGGAAGGGCGCATGTCCGCGCAGCACCTGGAAGCGGCCCTCCACGCCCGGACAGGTGACGGACGCGACCTGTCCGCTGAACTCGACGCGCTTGGGAGTGACGATTTCCAGATCAAATAGATTGGCCATGGTATCCTCGATCAGGCTTCCTGCATTTCTTTGGCGCGGGCGAAGGCTTCCTCGATGGTGCCGACGTACATGAAGGCGTTCTCGGGAAGTTCGTCACACTCGCCCTTGAGTATCATCTCGAAGCTCTCGATGGTGTCTTCGATCTTGACATACTTGCCCTTGAAGCCGGTGAACTGCTCGGCGACAAAGAACGGCTGCGAGAGGAAACGCTGAATGCGGCGCGCGCGGTGCACGGTCACCTTGTCCTCGTCCGACAGCTCGTCGATGCCGAGGATGTTGATCAGGTCCTGGAGATCCTTGTAGGTCTGAAGGATGCGCTTGACTTCCTGTGCGACGTTGTAGTGGCGCTCACCGATGATGTTCGGGTCGAGGATGCGGGAGGTGGAATCCAGCGGATCGACGGCGGGATAAATGCCCAGCTCCGAAATCTGGCGGGAAAGCACTGTCGTCGCGTCGAGATGGGCGAAGGTCGTCGCCGGTGCGGGATCCGTAAGGTCATCCGCCGGCACGTACACGGCCTGCACGGATGTGATCGAGCCCTTCTTCGTCGAGGTGATGCGCTCCTGCAGTTCGCCCATCTCCGTGGCCAGCGTCGGCTGATATCCCACGGCGGAGGGCATGCGTCCCAGCAGCGCCGACACTTCCGAACCGGCCTGCGTGAAACGGAAAATATTGTCGATGAACAGGAGCACGTCCTTCCCTTCCATGTCACGGAAGTATTCCGCCATGGTCAGCGCCGTGAGCGCCACGCGCTGACGGGCACCGGGAGGCTCGTTCATCTGTCCGAACACCAGCGTGGTCTTGTCGATGACGCCGGATTCGGTCATTTCGAGGTACAGGTCATTCCCTTCGCGGGTGCGCTCACCCACGCCGCCGAACACGGAGTAGCCGCCGTGATGCATGGCGATATTGTTGATCAGCTCCATGATGACCACGGTCTTGCCCACGCCCGCGCCGCCGAAGAGGCCGGTTTTTCCGCCCTTGGAATAGGGCTCGAGCAGGTCGATGACCTTGATGCCGGTCTCGAACATTTCCTTCTGCGTGGAAAGGTCTTCGAATTCGGGCGCGTGGCGGTGAATCGGGAAGTAGGTGTCGGTCTCCACCTTGCCCTTGCCGTCGATGGCTTCGCCGGTGACGTTGAGCAGGCGGCCGAGCGTGTTCGGGCCGACGGGCACGGAAATCTGTGAGCCGGTGTCGATGGCTTCCATGCCGCGAACGAGTCCGTCGGTGGAATCCATGGCGACGCAGCGCACCCGGTCCTCACCGAGATGCTGCTGCACCTCGACGATCAGCGTGTCGGTCTTTCCTTCTGCATCCTTGCGCTCGATGGTGACCGCGTTGTAAATCGCCGGGAGCTCTCCTCCCGAGAAATCCACGTCCACCACCGGTCCGATGACCTGTACAATAGTGCCCTTGTTCATGAGACGTATTCTTTTATTGATGGATAATATGAATCTGAAATAGACCGCAATTTAGCAGGACGGGCAGAAAAATCCAACCACGGCCCGGCACGGCACATTCCGGTTGTGAAAAAAACAGCAAAATGGGCGGGAGGGTTCACACGGAGGAGATATTTCCGAAAAATCGGGATTATCTGCGGCACAGGGTGCTGAGGGCGGGGCCGGAGATCAGAGGTCGGGGATGAGCAGGGAGACGGTGCGCGGGGGAAGAACGAAAGAAACCTGGTCACGCCGGGTGTAAAACGCGACACCGTTGACCGGGTCCGTGAGACGCACCCCTTCGGGGAGTCCGAGATGTGTGAGCACGCATTGCCGGGAATTATCACCGGCGTTGACGGCGACAAAAATCTTCTCCGCTCCCGCAGCACGCATGAAAACATACAGGCCAGAGACGTCGTCGAGCTGCAGTGTCTGCATGGTCCCCGTGCGCAGGGCGACAGAATGCTGCCGCAGGTCGATCAGCTTCCGGTAGTAGGCATGCATGGCCGTGTCAAACGCCACGGCATAACGCGCCGGGTCGCCGGTCACCGCGAAACTGCGCTCGTCACTGAACGCCATGTCCTGCCACAGCATGGGTTTGCGGTTGTCCGGGTCGTCCCCGCCCCACATGCCCGCCTCTTCGCCGTAGTACAGCACCGGTGCGCCCGGGAGGGTGTACTGCAGGAGCAGCAGCATGCGCTGCAGACGCCGCTCCTCCTCGTCCGGGGGACGCGCGAGGTATGCGCCGTTGCTGCGCGGACTGTTGTCGGTGTCGAACGCCAGCGTGTCATTGACGCACATGCTCGCGACGCGGTCGGTTTCATGAGAACCGATCATCGTGAGCAGCATGTCCGAACCGGCCAGCGTCGTG
>CAJXSA010000082.1 GCA_913060595.1 uncultured Ignavibacteria bacterium | reverse complement strand
AACCCGCCGATGGCGAATTTCACGATGCTCTTGCCGTCGACGTTCATCGCGTAGCGTGCCAGGAGCATGGCGGCGTAAATCAGCCAGGAAATGGCGGTGGCGATGAGTTTGGGGTCGGAATACGAGAAATTATCGTAGACCAGCGGAAGCGAAAACATGCCGATGCCCATCGATACGGTGAGGAACACGAAGCCCACGAGGGAGGAAAGCACCGTCATCTTCTCCAGCGTCTCGAGGGACGGCAGGTTCTTGTAAATCGACCCGAAGCCGCCGCTTTTGAGTTCGCGGTACATCAGCAGGTACATCACGCCGTGCATGGCGCCGAGCGCGAAGCCCGCATAGCCGAAAACGGCGAAGGAGACGTGGAAACCCACGCCCATGTTGCTCAGCACGGGATTCGGATCGCCCGAGGAGGGCATTTTCATCACGACGGCCGAAACGAGCTCCAGCACGGCGGCCATGGAGAGAATGAACACTCCCGTGCCGCGTTCGCCGGTGCGCAGCTCCAGCACCGTGTAGGTGACCGCCAGTGTGAAAGCGATCAGCGACATGATTTCGAAAGGCGTGGTCACCATGCAGCGGCCGTATTCCGCCGTGTGCATGCCTATATAGAGGAAATGCGCGATCACCGTCCCGAGCAGCATCCGCGTCTTCCATTTCCCGGAAATCGCGTCGCAGCGCTGGAAATCCATCGCGTACATGAAGCTCGTCAGCACGTAGCCGACGGGCAGCAGCACTTCCGCTATACTGTTCAGTAAATGCATCACTCCGTCGCTTCCGCAATTCGGATAGTGTAAATCACAATAAAGTAAGGAAAAACGGGAATATATGGCAGTGCAGAATCCCCGCCCAAAGGGCGGGATGACAAATGTCAGATGTCAGATTTCAAATGGCAGATGTCAAATGGCAGATGTCAAATGGCAGATCGCAGATGGCAAATGGCAGATAGATGATTGGCTGTTGCCGTACATTTCAATGTACTGTCTTTTCTTATCTGCAATTTGTAATCTGTAATTTGACATATGCTCTCCGAGAGGTCTGCCGTGCGTACAGTTTCAATTTTCATCCTGCTTTTCGCCTGCATCACGGTCACTTCCGCCCAGCATCACGCGGGGGAGAAGTGTTCCGGCTGTCACGCGGCGTTTTCGCTGGGGGGAACGGTGTTCGCGGGATATGATGAGGATGCGGTGGAGGAGGGTACGGCGCTCACGCTGTATCGATCGGACGGCAGCCGTGTGACGCTGCCGGCATCGGATGAGGACGGGCGCATTTTCGCCAGCACGGTGGAGGAGGGCGCCTATCTCATGCAGATCGGCGCGCTGCGCAGCCGCAGCTGGCATGCGCTGCCTGCGCAGAAGGACTGCAACAGCTGCCATGTCAAGGCGGGAAACCTGTCCGCGGGACGTGACCGTCTCCTCACTCCCCTGCACCCGGAACTGCCCGCGGGGAACGACTGCACACCCTGCCATCACTATCCCGCAAGCATGCGGTATGCGCGCCTGGCAACGCCCGGACGCCTCAGCGGCGCCGAGCGGCGTCCGGTGACCAGCGGCTCGGCCGTGGTCATCGCGGGACAGGAGTACACCTTTGATCCCGAGGACTACGATATCACCACGCTGCGCCCGGACATATTCGCGGACGGATATTTTTCACTGCTCGACGCCCTCCTGGCCGTCGCCGACCGATACGGCATTCCCGTGGCCCTGCGATGGGACGAGGACTGCCAGACGCATTTTATTGATTCCGTCAACGGCCGGGCAGGAGACTTCTGGTACAACTTCAGCTATGACGCGGGTCCGACGGGCACGCAGAACGAACTGCGCTACCGGCGGCAGATCCGGTGGGAAGAGCTGCTCTGGCAGCCGGGGGCGTGGATACGCCTCAGCACCGGCGACGATCTCGAAGCGCTCCGGCGGGAATTCCGCGAGGAAATCGCGCGCGAACGCAGCGCCGGTCATGTCGTTCCACAGGTGCAGATCAGCATCAATCCCTCGAATTACCGCGGCAATCCCCCGGAATCCCACCGTATTACCGTCTCACGCAGCTTCCGCGATGTCGCCGTCAGCGCGCATGACCTGCGCGCCGAAGGGGGAGATTCTCTCTACCGGCGGCCCTTCCGCAGAGGCGTGGTCACGGCGATGGATCTGCTGTTTTCACTGCAGGACCAGGGCGAAATCGACATGGTGGGCACAGCGTATTTCACGCATCTCGCGGGCAAGGTGATGGAAAGCTACCGCGTGCGCGCGCTCGGTTTCCCCGATCGCGGCCTCGCCCATGCCTCGGGCAATCACGGCTTCGTGTACACCACGGGCAATGGAACGCCCCCGCAGCTGGTCAACGGCGCCGACGGCAAGCAGCACGTGCACGCGGACATCCACGTCATCCACGCCCCGGATTTCGCGCGCTGGCGCTGGATAGAACTCGGCAATCCGTATTACGAGGACGAAGAACCCACAGGCGTCGAGGAGATGCTTGCAGATTATGAAGCCCACGCGCACGGCTTTCGCCTGCAGCGTCCCTGGCCGCAGCCCGCATCCGGCGCGGTGTCCCTGTCATTCAACGTCTTCGCGCCCGGCCGCTTCCGCATCACCCTGCATGACATGACCGGACGCCGCCTGCGCGTGCTCTTCGACGCTGCGGTGGACAACGTCGGCGTCCGCCAGCTCCCCGACGCCGTCCGTGAACGCACCCCGGGTGTCTACTTCGTCCGCATGACGGATGGCCGCCACACCGATGTGCAGAAAATTATTATGGAATGACAGATTTCAAATTGCAGATGCAGACGATACCGGCATTCGTTATCATCTGACATCAGCAATTTGTAATCTGCAATCTGACATTTGTAATCGTCTGTGGAACAGTTAAACAACATCATCCTCATCCTCGGCATCGCGCAGGGACTATTCCTTGCGCTGCTGCTGCGGCGGCGGCACTGGACGCTGTATGCGAACCGCATGCTGGCGGCGCTGATGGCGATGTACGGTGTCATACTGTTCAACCTGCTGCTGCAGGACGTCGGTTTCTTTGCCGCGTATCCGAAGCCGTGGATGCTGCTGAGCGGACTGCCGCTTGCCACCGGTCCGTTGCATTATCTCTATGCCCGCCATCTCATCCATCCCGCACGTCGGCTGCGGACGACGGACGTGCTGCATGCGCTGCCTTTCGCCGCCTACAAGCTGACGGAAATCCCGCTGCTGTTCCTCTCCAACGCGGACATGGCCCAGCTGCTGGCGGATGTGGCCGGCAGCGGCATACCGCCGCGCTTTTTCTGGTTCAACTGGTCGATCATCGTGCAGGGCATGCTGTATATGGGTGCGACGCTGCTGATGCTGCAGCGGCATGGCCGCGGACTCGAGCAGCTCGCTTCCGGCGCCGACCAGCTGCGGCTGACCTGGCTGCGCAACATCACGCTGCTTTCCCTGCTCGCGTGGCTGCTGTTCGCCACCGAGTACGTGCTGTACCTGTCCGGCATCTTGCTGGCCGAGCGTTTCGGCGTCTCCGGCCTCTTCGGCGGCGTGCTGGTCTATGTCATGGGCTACATGGGACTGTCCCGCTCCGAAGTGCTCGAAACCCCGGGTGCCGCTTCCTCCATGGAGGACCTCTCCCATTACCGCGAGGATGAGAACGAGGAGGAGACGGTTCCGGCATACGCGCGTTCGGGACTCTCGGCGGAACGCGCGGACGAAGCTGCCGCGCGGCTGCGCGCGCTGCTCGACGAGGAGCACGTCTACCGTGAAAGCGGATTGACGCTGCCCGCGCTCGCCCGGCGCATGGAACTCTCCCCGCACAATCTGTCGGAAGTCATCAACACACGCTTCGGACAGAATTTCTTCGACCTGGTCAACAGCTGCCGCGTGCGCGAGGTCTGCGAGCGTCTTTCCGATCCCGCCGCCCGGCAGTTCACCATACTCGCCATCGCCTTCGACGCCGGTTTCAATTCCAAAACGTCCTTCAACACCATTTTCAAACGCCACACCGGCATGACGCCCTCCGCGTATCGCGACGCGCGGAGCAAGTACACGGGTGACTGACCGATACCTGCACGTGACTGACCGATATCCGCAAATGACCGACCGGTCATTTCCAGAACCGTGAGGAAAACGCATGAAGCATCTTTCCATCATTCCATTTTTCCTTCTTTCCATCCTTCTCATCGTGCCGCAGGCGCAGGCGCAGCGCGCGAGGAAGGACACCCTGCCCCGGGATCCGGCTTCCTCCTCGCTGCTGGTGATGCCGACGGGAAGGACGCTGCCCGGGGGCACGGGCACGCTCGGACTGGCGGCGCCGTACATTCCCTACGGTGCGTTCTCGCCAGCGGACAACTGGCAGGTGAGCGCGGGCGGGGTGTACGTGTTCACCAGTGAAATCGGATACGGGGAGGAATACTATTCCTATCTCATCCTCAAGCACGCGCTGTTCGATGACGGCAACACCAGCATCGCCGTCGGCGGGGCGGTGATGTTCTGGGGCAGGCAGACGGTGACCGGTCCCTTCCAGGGCTGGAAACGCGTCACCATTCCCGGGGGCTTCGGCGTGGTGACCTTCGCGGGAGAGGAGTCGGCGCTGACGCTGGGCGTGGGTTTCGCCGACATCGCCGGAGGCTTCGGCATCGGTCTCAACGAGGGACTGCTCTCGGGCATCGGCCTGGGCTACGAAACGCGGCTGTCCCCGAACTGGAAGCTGCTGACGGAGCACTTCTCGAACGTGTTCGCCGGCGGCACGCTGCACACGCTCGGGGTGCGCTACTTCACCGGGCGCGCTGCCTTCGACATGGGACTGATCGTCGTGCCCAACGGCGACGTGCAGCTCGGCAGCGGCACGCGCATTCCCCGCGTCCTGCCCCTGCTCGGGGTGTCCATTCACATCGGCTGACCCTCCCGGAGGGCGGGGGGATTATTCCGGATTTTCGCGAATATCTGCCGTTTTCGGTCCCATCCCAGCTGTTCGAACCTCATCTGTGCGTTCCATCCGCTGGGCAGGGGCTCTCCGACTCATTCCGCCGCCTACATTGCGGTCGCTTGTTCACCGAATCAAAGGAAATCAATGCGACCGCTTCTGCCTTTCACCGTCATCCTCTTCTTTCTTCATGCTTTTCTGCTCTCACTTCTCGCACAGGCGCAGGACGCTCCCATCACGGGGAGCATCCATGGAAGCGTCGTCGACGCGGGGAGCGGACAGCCGCTGCCCGGGACGAACATCCGCGTCATGGAGGCCGACCGCGGGGCGGCGACGGACGCAGCGGGAGGCTTTTCCATCACTGGACTTCCGCCCGGCAGCTACCGTCTGCGCGCGAGCTTCATCGGCTATGCGCCGCATATCGCCACCGATGTCGTCGTGCGTCCTGGACGCCGCACCGAGCTGCGCATACGTCTGCAGGAGAGTACCTACGAGGCGGAGGAAGTTGTCGTCACCGCGGGCTATTTCCGGCAGGCGGAGGAGAACGCGGTCAGCGCCGCGCAGTTCTCCGGCGAGGAAATCCGCCGCGCGCCCGGCTCGGCCGGGGACGTCAGCCGCATCATGATGGTGCTTCCCTCTGTGGCCAAGGTCAACGATCAGTCCAACAGCCTCATCGTCCGGGGAGGGAGTCCCCTGGAAAACGCATTCTTCGTCGACGGCATCGAAATCCCCAACATCAACCATTTTCCGGCCCAGGGCGCGAGCGGGGGTCCGCTCGGCATGCTGCCGGTGGACATGATACGCGACGTCGCGTTCTCCTCCGGCGGCTTTCCCGTGCGCTGGGGAGACCGGATTTCGTCGGTCATGGATATCAGCTTCCGCGAAGGCGACCGCACCCGCATGGCCGCACAGGTCGATCTGAACTTCACCGGTTTCGGCGGACTGCTCGAGGGACCGCTCGGCGGCAGCGGCAGCTGGCTGCTTTCCGCCCGGCGCTCCTACCTCGACCTGCTGGTTTCCGCCATCGACATCGGCACCAGCGTCGCGCCCTGGTACGGCGACGCGCATGCGAAACTGGTCTACGATCTGAATCCGGAACACCGGCAGTCCTTCATCGGACTCTGGAGCGACGATCACAACGATCCCGACGCGGAGACGGCGGCGGAAAACGACATGCAGTACTACGGGCGGCAGGACGTGTACAACGCCACGGCCGGACTCACCTGGCGGGCGCTCTGGGATGCGGACACGTATTCGGAAAGCAGCCTGTCATGGACCGGCATGCGCTTCCGTGAGAATTTCCTGAGAACCGGTTCGGACGCGCTGCTGCTCGACAATCGTTCGGACGAGCACTGGATCGCGCTGCGCACGCGTACGCGGCACCGCGTTGCGCGCGGCATGGCGCTCGAGGCCGGGGCCGACGTGAAGCTGCTGCGGAACAGCTACGACAACCGCTACGGCGGCGTGCCCGACGTGCTGGGCGCGGAGCAGCCGGCGCTGCTCGCCGCGGGTGATGCGGACGCCACCGTTGGCGGACTCTTCGCCACCCTGCAGCTCACACCCGCCGATGCGCTTGATCTCTCGGTGGGACTGCGTGCGCAGCACAACAGCGTCAACGATGCGCTGACACTGCAGCCCCGCGCGTCCGCCGTGCTTCGTCTCAGCGAACGGCTGGCGTTCAGCGCCGCCGGGGGACTGTACGTGCAGTCCCTCCCCCTGCTGCTGGTCGCGCAGAACGCGGCGCATGCCGCACTGCCCGATCCGCGGGCGCTGCACGGCGTGCTCGGCGCCTCGTACCTGCTCACCGCCGACACGCGCATGACGCTGGAGGGATACGTGAAACGCTATGACCGGCTTCCCGTCGATCCCGCCGCGCCCGGCATGCTGGTGGTGGACGAGATGTCCTACCGCTACGGCTTTTTTTCCGCGCATGAACAGCTGCTCGCGGACGGCGAGGCGGAGTCGCGCGGGATCGAGCTGATCGTGCAGAAAAAGCTGGCGCGGGATTTCTACGGCCTCGCGAGCGCCGGGTGGTCCAGCGCACGGTATGCCGGACTCGACGGCGTCGAACGGGCGCGCGTGTACGACAACCGCCTGCTGTTCAGCGTCGAAGGCGGCTACAAGCCCTCGGCGTCCTGGGAATTCAGCCTGCGCTGGATATACGCCTGCGGCGCGCCGTACACGCCCATCGACCCCGCGGCCTCACGCGCCGCACGCCAGGAAGTGCTTGACGCCGCACGCATCAATGCGCTGCGTCGCCCCGATTATCACAGCATGAACGTGCGCGTCGACCACCGTTTCCACTTCTCCCGCTCCAGCCTCGTGCTCTACCTCTCCGTCTGGAACCTCTACGACCGCCGCAACGTCGCCGGCGAAATCTGGGACGATGAAACGCAGCGCGTCAAAACGCTCTCCCAGTGGGGCATGCTGCCGATATTCGGGGTAGAGTGGGAGATGTGAGGGCGGATGGCAGATTTCAAATTGCAGATGGCAGATGGCAGATTCAAAGAAGGAAAGAAGGAAATATGGCGGCGGGGGAGGTGTGGAGCTGGGAGGAACAGTGTGTGTGCCGGGGGACGACGTTTTGCGCGAAGGCACGATTCGGGATACGGAACTTGCCTTGTACGCGTGGGATGAGCATTTTCCTCTTTCAACGATTCCGAGAGTCGGCAACAGTCGTTCGTCATGCAGAGAATGCGTTCTGCACGAGGCGGACGAATTTCGGCCACCTTGCAAGAGGAGACAGCACGATGAGTGAACGCACGGATGAAAAGCAAAGTGAAGCGAAGGACGGGCGGACGATGAATCCGGCAGTGGGAGTCGGTGCGGGCATCGCCATCGGCGTAGCCGTCGGTGCCGCGCTGGGCAATGTCGCCATCGGTGCGGGCATCGGCATCGTTTTCGTCGGAGGCTTCCTGGGCGCGCGTGCTGCGAAGAAAAAGTAAAGCAAACGAAAACACGTCTTCGGCGACACGGGCATGGCGGCACAAGAACCGCTGGGCTTCGTGCGTGTCGCGAGACGAAATGGAGGAAGAATGAGAACGATTGTCTGCGTCTTTGCCGTGTCACTGTTCATCATCGCGGCAACGCCGCACGCATTGCGTGCGCAGGTGGATCTCGACATCGAGACGGGGATAGCGTTTTCCGGCTACAACGACGTGCGCGTGCCCGGCAAGGGCGGCACGGACATCTCGCTGTCCGAGGAGCTCGAAGCCGATGCGGAAGTATTCTACCGCATCCGCGTACTGTATCATTTCAGCGAGCGTCATCACCTGGGCGCCCTGTACGCCCCGCTGACCATACACTCCGCAGGACAGATCAATCGCGCGCTCGTGTTCGAAGGCGAGACCTTTCCCGCGAAAACGCCGCTGGAGAGCTCGTACAAGTTCAACTCCTATCGCCTGTTCTACCGCTACGACTTCCTGCGGAACGACGACCTTGAAATCGGCGCCGGTTTCACGGCGAAAATCCGTGACGCGCGCATCGCCGTCGAAGGCGGCGGCCGCAGCTCCGAAAAAACCAACGTCGGTTTCGTGCCCATCATTCATTTCCGTCTGCTGTGGAAATTCGCCGGCGACGTCGCGCTGCTGCTCGACGGCGACGCCCTCGCCGCCCCGCAGGGACGCGCCGAGGACGTGCTCGCCGCCCTGCTTTACAGCGCCACCGACCGCCTGCAGCTCAAGGCCGGGTACCGCATCCTCGAAGGCGGCGCCGACAACGACGAAGTCTACAGTTTCACGCTCATCAACTACGCATCCGTCGGCGCGATTTATCGCTTCTGACAGCGCGAGGAAGCGCAGCCTCAGGGAAAGGACCGCATCATGGCGAAAGCCGAAACGATCGAAATCCAGAACATCAACGTGCCGGGTCGCAGCAGCCGGGTCAACGCCGAGAAGTATCACGCCATGTGCGCCGTGCTTCTGAAGGTGCTGCCGAAGCGTGATCCCGGACTGACGCAGAAAGAGATGTGCGAGGCCGTGCTGCCACATCTGCCGCAGGCCCTCTGGCCGAACGGCGAGAAGTCGATGTGGTGGGTCAAGACCGTGCAGCTCGACCTGGAAGCAAAGGGACTCGTGATCCGTGACCGCAGCGCAAAGCCGCTGCGGTGGAGGAGGAAATGATGGAGCAGGATTGCACAACAGCCGCAGAGATCTCGGATGCAGCGTAGGAACATCACATCCGGCGCTCCGTGGGAGAACCTCGTCGGTTATTCCCGCGCAGTGCGTGTCGGACCGATGGTCTTCGTGTCAGGGACGACCGCGGCAACGGAAAAGGGAATCATCGGTATTGGAAGCCCATATGAACAGACTATGCAGGCGCTGAAGACCATCGAAGCCGCGCTCGTCGAGGCTGGCGCGGCGCTCTCGGATGTGGTGCGCACGCGCATTTACGTTACCGATATCGCGCACTGGGAAGAGGTAGGTCGTGCGCACGCGGAATTCTTCAGGGGTATTCGTCCCGCCTGCACCATGGTCGAGGTCAGCAAATTGATTCTGGCCGAGCTGCTCGTGGAAATTGAAGCGGATGCGTATCTTGGTCGCGCGTGACGTTCTTGCTCGCTCGGCAGGGCGCTATACGCAACATTGGGCTTCGAGTTCATGAACCGGAAGATACACCAACAGACAGGCTTCAAATGACTGATTCGCAGGATCCTACGGAGGCCATCCGGCGTGAGGCCATCACATTTCCTGGCGTCGCGAAGGGAACGGCATGCACGCAGAGTGCTTTCAAGGCCGGCAAAGGGACCTTCCTGTTCATCGGTCCTGGCCCGAAGGGGAAGGGCTACAAGGCCATGTTCAAGCTCAAGGCCTCGATGCCGCAGGCAGTGAAGCTCGCAGCGCAGCATCCGGAACGCTTCGAAGTTGGGAAGACAGGCTGGGTGACAGCACGCTTTACCACCGAGGAGCCGCTTTCGAAAAAAATCTGGTCTGCATGGCTGGCGGAATCCTACGAGGTGACCTGCGGCCGGCCTTCCATTGTCGGTTAGGGAGTCATGACGGCAAACATCCATCCTGGATTTCCGTTGCACCTGAACACGACAATTTAACAGCTATCACGACTCTAAAAATATAGAGAACTTCATGCCCTCTGATAGTAAAAACGAATCTCATATTCTTAATAGAATGCTTGATATTGGGGCGCATGAAGAGCTTTCAGTAACCGATATCAGGTATCGACGGATAACAAATATTACCTCGGTTTTGGGAGCCATGTTCATGGCGATCTGGATGATTATTGCAACGTACCTTACAGATAAATCAATAGTCTACGGTAGCAATGGTCTGATGGGATTGCTGTTTGTACTTGTGTTGGTTTTTAATTGGAAAGGTTGGCGGGTACTTGCTTCGACCTGGCTTAATGTCTCATCATACATTGGAGTTTTGTTATTTCTTTACTTGCTTGGATACTCATCGGGCGTTGCAGCTATTTATTTCATTTTAATTATCATCCCTTATTTAACTTTCCCCCAGAAAGCGAGGAAAGCAGCCCATGGGTTCAGTGTACTGGCATGCTTTTCATTAATCATTACAGTTATCTTTCAATCAAAAATACATCCGCATTTTGATGTAATGGATCCCTATTTATTACAGGCAGTTAATACAAGTATTACCGGACTTATTTGCGTCACACTTATTTGGAGTTTGTCTGTACTGGTTGATAGATCAGAGAAGTCCTTAATGGCTGAACAGAAAAAATCAGATGATCTTCTGCATAATATTCTGCCTGCAAACATAATAATAGACTTGAAAAAATGCGGTAAGACAACTCCTAAAAGGCACAATAACGTAACGATTCTCTTTACTGACTTTGAAGGCTTTACTGAGCTGGTAGCATCCATCCCCGCAATCACTTTGGTTAATGAACTCAATGACATTTTTGGGCGATTCGATGAAATTATGGAGGAAACGAAAGTTGAAAAAATTGAAACAATAGGTGATGCATATATGGCAGCATGTGGCCTCGAAGAAGAAATCACGAATCATGCTGTCAATTGTGTTTCAGCAGCACAAAAGATGTTGGACTTCCTTGATGAGAGAAATAAGAGCCATGAAATAATATGGAGGATGAGGGTTGGGATACATTCCGGTACTATAGTAGCTGGTGTTGTCGGGAAAAAGAAATTTGCATACGATCTTTTCGGAGACACAATAAATACAGCGAGCAGAGTAGAATCCGCTGGTGAGGCAGGTAAAATCAATATCTCCTCAACCACGTATGAACTCGTTAAGAACGACTTTGCGTGTCTTCCTCGCGGAAAGATCTTTGCAAAGGGAAAAGGGGAATTGGAAATGTATTATGTGAAATAAACTGTAGCGAACATGGGCCGGGTTCTGCTATGGACATTGGGCGAATGAATGGTTATAATAGCCGAAAAGGACGTCCTGAAAGACGCTTGATGAGGATATCTGATGCTCATACCGAGCTTTCAAACCCAGGGGGCATCAGGCCAAGAGCGGCAGTGAAAAGGGCTTCGGTCGGAGAAATCATCGGCGTTCAGGTGCTGTGGTACATCACCGGAACCTGCTCAAATCACGCCCAATCCACCATCCCTACCCACACAAAACAGCGAAGAGCCCTGTCAAAGGAGGGAAGCAGATAGCGGGAACAGGAATTTCGATCACGAGCAATTCACGTACGCAACAGGTCCTTTCCCCGCTGATCGATCGCCGGTAGAGGGACAATGGACGAAGCAATGCCCACAAGTAAGGAAACTCTCTCAAATGGACATCCCACGCATTTTCACCATCACCGAAAGCGCGCACCGCATTCATGACCCGTTCACACCGGAAAAGCTCGCCACGCTCGGGGAGGCGCTGCGGCTGGAAGCCGGGCAGCGTGTGCTCGACCTCGGCAGCGGATCAGGAGAGATGCTCTGCACCTGGGCGCGCGATCATGGCATCACCGGCACGGGGGTGGACATGAGTCCGCTCTTCACCGCGCAGGCGAAAGCCCGCGCGGAAGA